>RZYT01000210.1 GCA_009930195.1 Spirochaetia bacterium
AAATAATGCGGACCACCCCATTCCGTCTGACTACTTTGCACTTGTCACAAATCGGTTTGACACTTGCTCTTACTTTCATGTTCTAGCTCCTAGCCTAAATATGTTTTGACTTTCTGCTACCCACATTGAACCCATCGTAGTGGTGCATTTTCATGACACCCTCAATCTGACGCATGGTATCCAAGTCAACGCCGACAAGAATCAGCAATGACGTTCCACCGAAAAGCATGGCCACAGTAGAGGGGAAGTTGAAGAACTTCTGTACCAGCGTGGGAATCAAGGCAATGAAAGCCAAGAAAAGGGAGCCGGGAAGGACGATGCGGTTAAGGACCCTGGTAAGGTACTCCTCAAGTTTCTCGGACCGTACTCCAGGTACCGAGCCACCGTTCTCACGAATCTGCTTGGCCATCTCAACCGGGTTCATTGACACCTGCGTATAGAAGAAAGCAAACGCTATGATCAACAGGGCGTAGATAATCAGATAGGGGGCACCCTGCGGATTCAGCCAGTTGGCAAAGGCGGCAAGCCACCTTACTTCCGGGCCCAAGGTAGTGGCGATCTGCAAGGGGAACGAGAGCAATGCACTCGCGAAGATTACCGGAATGACACCAGACGGGTTGACCTTGATGGGGATATAGGTGCTCTGTGCACCATACATCTTCCGGCCTACCACGCGCTTGGCATAGTTTACAGGAATCTTGCGGACGCCCTGCTCCTCGTACACGACGAGAGCGACAACCACCAAAAACATCACAAAGACCACCAAGACGACGATCGGATTCAGTACACCCGCGGAGATGCTTCTGAACAGGACCGAGACAGCCTCGGGGAATCTTGCGACAATACCGGCAAAAATCAACAAGCTGATACCGTTTCCGATACCCCACTGGGTGATCTTGTTACCGATCCAAATCAAGAGCATCGAGCCGGTGGTCACGGTGAGCATAGCAATCAACGTGAACGGCAGGACGCCCATCGTCATCACGCCGGGAATGGAGTTGGCGTAAATGGTTACAACATACGACTGGATAAGACAAACGACAATCGTACCATATCTGGTGTACTGCTGTATCTTCTTATGGCCTGACGGATCCTGAGCCAGCTTCTTCAGCGAGGGCACGACCAGCATCAACAGCTGCAGAATGATCTGCATACTGATGTACGGCATGACACCAAGCATAAAGAGTGAGAAGTTGGAAAATGCTCCGCCGGAGAAAAAGTTCAAATACTCGGTGAGACCAATATTGGAACTTGAACTCTGTGAAAGAAAAAACAGTTTCAGAACTTCCGGATCAATCCCAGGAATAGGAATCACCGCCCCGACCCTGCTGACAATCAGCAGGCCCAGGGTCATGAAAATCTTCTTGCGAAGATCCTTAATTCTATACATCTCAACTAAGGAGTTTGCCATAAAGCCCTTCTTTGTTATCTGATTTCGCCGCCCGCAGCCTTAATCTTCTCGATTGCGCTTGCGGAAACCTTCAGTCCGTCAATGACTACCTTCTTGGTCAGTTCACCATTGCTCAGGATTTTGGCCTGTGCATTGTATCCCTTGACCAACCCAGCGTCCTTAAGGGCGTCGAGGGTAACTACATCTCCATCTTCAAAGTTGGCGGAAATCACATCGAGGGACACGACAACATACTCTTGCTTGAATACGCTGTTCGAGAAACCCCTTCTTGCGACGCGGCGGTACAGAGGCATCTGGCCGCCTTCAAAGCCAAGACGAACACCACCGCCGGAGCGGGAACTCTGTCCATCGTGACCTCTACCGCAGGAGCGACCCTTCGAGGAAGCGCCACGACCTACGATTGTTTTTTTTGTATTGGCACCCTTCGGTGCGTTGATCTGTCCCATCTTACATCTCCTCGACTTTCACAAGGTGTGCAACTACACGGACCATCCCGAGATTTGCGGGAGTGGCATCATGTATAACCGAGCTGGAAATCTTGCCAAGTCCAAGAGCCTTAACGGTCCTGCGCTGATTGGGCAGGCATCCGGAGAGCCCCTTGACCAAGGTTACCTTGACCTTCTTCGCTTCAGCCATCATCTTACCCCCACATCTCACTCAGGGACTTGCCCCGATTCTTAGCCACGACCTTCGCATCGAACAGATGCTCAAGTGCATCAAAGGCAGCTTTCACCGTGTTGATGGAGTTCTTCGACCCAAGAGACTTGCTCAGGATGTCGTTGATACCACATGCATCACAGATGGCACGCACAGCTCCGCCGGCGATGACACCGGTACCAGGAACTGCGGGCTTGAGCAGCACACTGGCGCTCTTGTAGTTGCCCACGATCTCATGAGGAATTGAAGTCTTCTTCACGGGAACCACGATCATATTAGCCTTGGCGCGATCGACGGCTTTGCGGATTGCCTCAGTGACGTCATTGGCCTTGCCGAAACCATATCCGACCTTGCCTTTCTGATCACCTACAACAACCAGTGCGGAGAAGGAGAACCTTCTACCACCCTTGACAACCTTGGCAACACGATTCAGCTTGATCAGCTTCTCGATATACCCGTCGTTTCTGTCCTTATCTCTTTCTCTCGATCTTTCCACAGTTTCCCCCTAGAACTTGACGCCGGCTTTGCGTGCGCCGTCAGCGATGCCCTTGACAATGCCGTGGAACAGATAGCCATTTCGATCGAACACACATGTATCGATGTTCTTCTCAAGCATTCTCTTTCCAATGGTTTCCCCAAGCTTTGCAGCATCAGCAACCGTGTTCTTCAAGCCCTTCAGTTCACCTTCCATGGTGCTGGCTGCAACAAGAGTGCTGCCTGCGACATCATCAATGACCTGAACATACATGTGGGAGTTGCTGCGGAAAACGCTCATCCTCGGCCTGCTGGCAGTACCGGAGAGATTCTTGCGAATGTGATGCTTTCGCCGAGCAAGCTTCTTTCTCTTATCGATTACTCTATTCATCTTTCTTACCTACCCACTATTTCTTTGCCGAAGCGGTCTTACCGGCCTTGCGGCGGATGACCTCGTTCTCATACCGGATACCCTTGCCCTTATACGGCTCAGGACCACGAAGAGAGCGAATCTCTGCACAAGTCTGTCCAACACGCTGCTTATCAATGCCACTGAGGGTAACCTTGTTCGGGTTCTCCAATGTAGCAGTGATTCCCTCAGGAAGCTTCACTTCGATCAAAGTGGAGTATCCAAGGTTGAGGGTCAGAATGTCACCCTTCAGGTCGGCGCGGTAGCCAACACCATTGATCAGCAAGGTCTTGGAGTATCCCTGGGAAACACCAATGACCATGTTATTGATCAGCTGGCGGTAGAGACCCTGGAAACTGTTGGCTTCCTTGGACTCATCCTTGGGCTGAACGGTAATCACCGAACCATCAATGGCGATAACCACTTCAGGACGGGTAGGACAGTTCAGCTTTCCCTTGGGACCTTGAACATCAATGATACCATCGGTGATGGCAACCTTGACCCCCTGCGGTACTGTGATCGGCAATTTTCCAACTCTGGACATTTTTTACCACCTTACCAAATAGAGCAGATCAGCTCACCACCGACCTTGTTCTCAGTCGCCTTCTTGCCGGTGATGATACCAGAAGAAGTGGAGACTACAACGACACCATGTCCGTTGTACACACGGGGCATGTCCCGATAGCCGGTATAAATACGGCGGCCGGGAGTGGAAATGCGTTCAATCCCGTGCAATACAGGACCTTGCGTTTCATCATACTTCAAGAAGACGCGGATATAGGAAATCCCATCCTTGGTGACCTTCTTGAAGTTCTTGATATACCCTTCATTCTTCAGAATCTTCACAATCTGAAGCTTCATCTTCGAAGTGGAAATATCTACTTTCTCATGCTTAGCCAAACTAGCATTTCTGATTTTGGTCAGCATATCAGCAACTGGATCACTTACAGCCATTTTTCTCTCC
>RZYT01000211.1 GCA_009930195.1 Spirochaetia bacterium
AAGAGCCCTGCAGTTGACAAAAGTGCAGCAAGTGCGTAGTATGCAAAGCAGGATAGTACTTGATTATTGGGGGATCGCCGACAGGCGTATCCCTTTTTTATGAATTTTTTTAATAGGAATAGTATGTTAGCAACAGGAATTCAAACGACCAGCTTGTTTAGGGAATATGAGGATTTGCTTGGCGCAATGGGTCTGAAATTGGTGGAAATCAATCGTCTCGACAGGGGCAAGACCGTTTCGGTGAGCATTGTCATCCTTGCAAAGGATGCAGAGGTGACTGTGGACCATTGTGCCAAGGTGTACCGCCTCGTGTATCCGAGAATGGAACTTCAGCTTGCAGAACGCGATCTTCAGCTTGAGGTGAGCACCCCTGGATTGCAGCGCAATCTGAAGGATGTGTACGAGTTCTCCCTTTTCGTTGGCAAGCGGGTCCGCGTGTATGACACCGCCAAGGAAGCTTGGTTGAGTGGCATCATACAAGATAGTGACGAGACATCGGTGACCCTTACAGAGGTTTTCATCGAAGATAACAAAGATATGCAAGAGAACATGGTTGTGGAGTTTGCCTCCATCCAAAAGGCAAAGCTCGACTATAGATGGGAGGACAATTCACATGGCAACTGAAATTGGTGACGCTATCCGAAGTATGGTAGCGGAAAAGAACATTTCCGAAGAGCTGGTCATCAGCACCATCGAGGATATACTTCGTGCAGCGTACAAGAGAAAATTCGGTACCGAAGAGAATGCCGTCATAGAGTTCAGCGAGGATTACACCTCAGTCGAGCTCTCCAGTCGTCGTCAAATCGTCGACGATGACAATTGGTACAATGAGGTCACCGAGATTCCTCTCAGTGAAGCCAAGGAAATCCATGAGGAGTGTGAGATCGGTGATGAGTTGCTCATTCCCGTAGATCTCAAGGAGTTCGACCGCATCAGCGTACAGAGCGCAAAGCAGCGGGCCCACCAGAGCTTCAGGGACATCCAGAAGGATACCCTGTACAGTGAGTACAAGGCCAAGGAAGGCCAGCTGATCATCGGTTATTATCGCCGCCAGGTTCAGAATGGCGACATCTATGTGGATATCGGGACGACCGAAGGTCTGCTCCCACGCCGCAACCAATCCAGCAGGGAAAGCTACGGAAACAACGACAAGATCAAATGTTATGTTGAGAAAGTCGAGAAAGCCGAACGCGGCCTGAAGGTCATCCTTTCCCGCACCAGCGGCGAGCTTATCCGCAAGCTCTTCGAGGTTGAGGTTCCTGAAATTGCACAGAACCAGATCGATATCATCAAGATCGTTCGTGAGGCCGGCTACCGCACCAAGGTTGCTGTTGCATCACGCAATGATGACATCGACCCGGTCGGGGCTTGTGTCGGGTTGAAGGGAAATCGAATTCAGACTATCATGAGTGAGATAGAAGGCGAGAAGATTGATATTCTTCGCTATGATCCCAATCCGATCAACTATATCCGCAATGCCCTCAGCCCTGCTCAGGTCAAGGATGTAGTGGTGGTGGACAAGAACATCTACCATGCAGTGGCAATTGTTGAGGACAGCCAACTTTCACTTGCCATCGGAAAGCAGGGATTGAACGTACGGCTTGCGAACAAGCTGGTTGACTGGATGATTGATGTCAAGACCCAGGCACAGTTTGATGAGATGGACATCGCCAAGGAAGCACGGTCCAGGGCAGAAAGCATCTTCCGTGATGAGGAACCGTTCTTCGAAGAAGAGGGTGTTGCACCTGTTGAGCTGCCAAACGAGGAAGTGGCGGTTGCTGCCGAGGAGACGTTTGTTGATGAGGACGAGATTGCCCTCTCCGAACTGCCTTTGGATCAGAATCTGCTCAGCAAGCTTCAGTTCCATGATGTGTATAGTGTCGAGGAGTTCATCAACCTTACGGAAGAGGATCTGGCCAGCTTCAACGATTTGAGCGAGGAAGAGATCATCGCCATCAAGGATACGATCAACGAGTATGTAGATATCGTTGAGGATGAAGTGGAGGGAGAAACCGAGTATGTCTGCCCCAATTGCGGTTCTTCCATCACAGAAGATATGACTGTGTGCCCAAACTGTGGTACAGGTCTGGTATTTGAGGTAGAGTAAAACCATCCAAGAGGAAATAATGACGGAAGAGAATAACAAGCCGAAAGCAACGTTGATCAAGCATGTAGTAGCTCCCACGGAGCACAAGGAAGAGCAGAAGGCGCCTGTGAAGGAACAAGATTCCAAACCCAAGGCCCCCGAGAAACGTCGGGTGGTTGTAGTCAAAAAGAAAGTAGTGGTGGTCAAACCCCAGGTCCAGGTTCGCAATGAAGAGAGCGAAAAGAACACTTCGGAACCGGAGGCAAAGACTTCCACGATAGAGAGTACCAAGGAAGGGGAAAAGGGTAGCACCCATTCCACCAGGCTTGGTGTGCGCAGGAGCCAGCGCTCATCCTCAGACAAGCTTTCAGCTTCGCCGTTGCATAACGGACCGGTAGTCATCAGGCCGACCAATCTTCCGCCTGTTCCGAATCAGGGTCTTACGGTAAAGGACCATGCAGAGCTGCAAAGCCGCGCTCCTGAATCAACACCAGCAACCCAAGGTGCTTCTCAGGGCAGTGGTCCCCGTATTGCAGGAACCGTTGGAGGCAGACCCGCTCCGGGATCCCGTCCTCCGTACCAAGGCAACAGAAGCGGCGGCTATCAAGGTCAGAACAACCGCTATCAGGGGCAGAATCCCGGGTACCAAGGGCAGGGAGGCGGCTATCAGGGCCAAGCTCCCAGAACTGGTGGATACCAGGGGCAGAACCCCAATTACCAAGGCCAAGCTCCCCGCACCGGCGGCTATCAGGGACAGAACCCCAATTACCAGGGCCAAGCTCCCCGCACCGGCGGTTATCAGGGGCAGAACCCCAATTATCAGGGACAGGCTCCCCGCACCGGCGGCTATCAAGGCCGTACACCCAACTATCAGGGTAGACCTGCAGGTGGTGCACCTGGTGCACGACCTGGTGGATTCAGACCCCAAGGTGGGCCCGGTGGCCAGCGTCCTCCGTTCGGTCAGAGACCTGGTGGGGGCAGACCTGCTCCTTCTTCAGGCTCTCAGGAAATGGATTCGCTGAATCAGAGAACTCCCAAGAAAACCTTCACCAAGAGGACCAATGCATCGTACAAAAAGCGCAATGCAGAGGAAGAGAAGGAGTTCCAGATCCAGAGACGCAAGGAACAGGCTGCGGCAAAGCTTGCTTCTGTTCCCAAGTCCATTGACATGATGGAAGTGATCACTGTCAGCGATCTGGCCAAGAAAATGAATTTGAAGGCGAGCGAAATCATCGCCAAGCTCTTCAAGATGGGCATGATGGTAACCATCAACCAGCAGATCGACTACGAAACGGCAGAGATCATCTGCAGTGAGTACAACTGCTCGGTCCATCTTGTATCGCTCTATGACGAGACATTGATCGCCAGCGAGTCCGATGAGGATCAGGAGTTGGTTGACCGCGCTCCGATCGTCACAGTCATGGGTCACGTCGACCATGGCAAGACGAAGTTGCTCGACGCCATCCGTTCCACCAAGGTCGCCGAAGGCGAATATGGCGGTATCACCCAGCATATCGGTGCATACAAGGTGAATCTTGATGACAGGGGAGAAGTGGTCTTCCTCGATACCCCGGGTCACGCAGCATTCTCCATGATGCGTGCACGTGGTGCACAGGTTACGGATATCGTCATCCTTGTCGTTGCCGCCAATGACGGTGTCATGCCGCAGACGAGAGAGGCCATCGACCACGCACGTGCTGCGAATGTGCCCATCATCGTGGCCATCAACAAGTGTGACCTTCCCGAAGCAAAGCCTGAAAGGGTCATGCAGCAACTCTCCGACCTCGGACT
>RZYT01000212.1 GCA_009930195.1 Spirochaetia bacterium
CACCCGGTAGCCTTCGACCTGGAGACCACCAGCCTTGACGAAATGAATGCACAGGTCATCGGTTTCTCGTTCTGTCATGAGGAACACAAGGCCTACTATGTTCCCTTGGTGCATCAGGAGAAGGATTTGCTGGACCGGGACGAGGTCAAGCACGTGCTGAAGCAGTATCTTGAGACGGACAGACTTCCCCTGGTGGGACAAAACATCAAGTACGACTACAAGGTGCTCTGCCAATGGGGGGTGGAACCGAAGAACGTGGTCTTCGACACCATGGTTGCCGCCTGGCTCTTGGACTCCACCTCGGTTTTCAATATGGACTATCTGGCAGAGAAGTATCTTGGGTATAAGACGGTCCACTATACTGATATTGTACCCAAGGGAAAGCTCCTCAGTGACATCGAGCTTGATCAGGTCGTGTTCTACGGAGCAGAGGATGCCGATGTCACCTACCGGCTCTATACGCTTTTCTGCGAACTGCTGCAAGCCAGGGGTCTGCGCACCCTCCTTGATGAGGTGGAGATGCCGCTTCTGGTCATCATCGCAAGGATGGAGATGGAAGGCATCCGCCTTGACCGCTCCCTGATAGAGCCGCTTTCAGCGGA
The DNA here is from genome assembly GCA_009930195.1 of Spirochaetia bacterium. Lineage (GTDB taxonomy): Bacteria > Spirochaetota > Spirochaetia > Sphaerochaetales > Sphaerochaetaceae > Sphaerochaeta. The sequence goes on from RZYT01000212.1 coordinate 603, forward strand.
GTTTGAGAAACGCCTTGATGCGATACGGGCTGAGGTCTTCTCCCTCTGTGGCCATGAGTTCAACCTCAATTCGCCCCAGCAGTTGCAGGAAGTGCTCTTTGTCGAACGCAACATCCCCACCGGGGCGAAGACGCGTTCCGGCTTCTCTACCTCCACGGATGTGCTGGAGCCTCTGAGGGAGAGTTATCCCGAGGTTGAGCTCATTCTCCAATACCGGATGCTCAACAAGCTCAAGAGCACCTACATCGACAAACTTCCGCTCCAGATCAACGAGCGGACCGGTCGCATTCACCCTTCCTTCTCCCAGACAGGAACAGAAACCGGAAGACTCAGTTGCAAGGATCCGAATCTGCAGAACATTCCGGTGAGGACTGAGGAGGGGAGGCGCATCCGGTCGGCCTTTGTCCCCAAGGAAGGGCATCTCTTCCTCTCTGCCGACTACTCACAGATCGAATTGGTGGTGCTTGCCCATATGGCCGATGACCCAGGTCTGAAGCAAGCGTTTGCCTCGGGTGTGGACGTGCATCGAAGTACGGCCAGCCTCATCTTCAATGTCCCGCTTGATGAGGTGAGCCCTGAGCAGCGGAGAATCGCCAAGACGATCAACTTCGGGGTGATGTACGGCATGGGCACCCATAGCTTGGCGATGGACCTGAAGATTGCACACTCCGATGCAAAGCAGTTCATCGACCAGTATTTCGAACGATACAGTGCGGTCAAGGCGTTTGTCGAATCGACACGCAAGAGCTCGGAGGAGATCGGCTACGTGACAACCCTGCTTGGGCATGTCAGGACGATCACCGAGATCAACAGTCGCAGTGCTGTCGAGCGGGCAAAGGCGCAGCGCATTGCGGTGAACACGGTCATCCAGGGTACTGCAGCCGATCTGGTAAAGCTTGCCATGCTCAGGGTGGAGAAGTTGCTCACCGAGCGGGGTCTGGGGGCACGCTTGTTGCTGCAGATCCATGACGAACTGGTCTTTGAGGTTCCCGAGGCGGAAGTGGAACTGACAAAAGACGTGGTCAAGGAAGCGATGGAGGGTGCTGCAAAGCTCAGCATTCCGCTGAAAACCAGCATTGAGGTGGGTGCCGACTGGGGAGAGATCCACTGATGCTGGTCATTGGGTTGACAGGCAGAGCCTGTGCGGGAAAGAACCAGTATGCCTCGGTGTTTGCCGAATTCGGATGCGCGGTGGTTGATGTGGATTTGCTGGGCCACCAGGCGCTGGAAGAGAGCAAGCAAGCGCTTGTCAGGGAGTTCGGTTCCAAGGTGGTTGAGTCAGGTGAGGTCAATCGAAAGGTGCTCGGCTCGCTTGTCTTTTCCGACCCTGCCAAGCTGCGCACTCTTGAACGCATCACCCATCCGGTGATGGTCCAGGCCTGCAAAGCCCGTATCGAGGAAGCTCGCACGGAAGGCGCCCCTGCTCTTGTTCTCAATGCTGCCCTGCTGTCACGCATGGGCCTTGCTGTGCTTTGTGACCAGGTGCTGTTCATCAAGGCTCCCCTGTTGGTGCGCTACAGACGTTGCGCTTTCCGTGAAGGGCTGACCTTGCGACGATTCTTGTTGCGTGAGCGGGCCCAGAAGGATATCAGTATCAAAACTCTGGGTAGGAAAGCTGGTCTGCAGGTCCTGCACAATACAGGCTCAAAGGCGTTAATTCATCGACAAGTTGCAACCTATTGTGCTACGATAGGAATCAGCATTTCCCCCAATGGGTGAAAGCGTTGCAGGATGAGGGTTTGAAATGAAGAAATCGGTTCGGCTCAATGTGCTGGTCATCACCATTGTCGTGACACTGTTTGCAGGGACAGGATTGTGGTACCTGCGTCCGAGTGTTCCCAATGAGATCCTCGAGCAGGCAAGGCAACGTCAGAGCATCCCCTTGATGGAAGTACCCCCACCTGCCAGACAACCGGCTGTAGAGGAGGTTGCCGACACCAAGGCCCTTGTCTCTGAGTTGCTGCCCGAGCTCCAGATGCAGCTCACCCCGGCCTTGACGGAAACCATCCGCTCGGCCCTCCTTGCTGATGAAACCCTGCTCTCCGATTTGGCCAAGCAGTTGGAGCCATTGCTGGTTGCCAATCTTTCTCCCAAGCTTGAGGAAACGCTGGCCTGGGGAACAGAGGCTGCCGAAGTGCGTCTCTCTGCAATGCTGGAAAAGCGGCTCGAAGAGCAAACCTTGGGCTTGCAACGTGAAGGCTTGTCCCTTGCCTCTGAAGTGGAAACGAGGCTTCTGGATGCCATTTCCAAGGCAAAGAGCGAGGTTGCGGCGTATGTGCCGCAGGTGGTTGATGCCTTGTTGCCCTCCCTTACCGAACAGACTGTCGCAGCCATCGAAGCCAACAAGGATGCGTATGTTGCCTATCTGGTCCAGCAACTTCCCCAGGGACTGGATGAGCAGCAGGCGATCGATATGTATCTTGCCTACCGGCAGCAGATTGTCCAGGACTTGGTTCCCACCCTTCTCGATGGTCTGGAGGATGAGGCCCGCAAGAGCGTCGATGCCTATGTGGCACAGATGCCCTTGGTTCGTGTTCCTGCTGCTCCCTCTGTTCCCAAGACTTCGGTGAAAGTATCTTCCCAGGTTGAGCCTGTGCAAGAAACGGTTGTGGTTCCCCCTCCAGTGGTGGCTGAACCGGTTGTTGTTCCTGTCCCTGTGGTAGAGCCGGTAGTTGCAGAACCGGAACCCGTAGTGGTTCAGACTGTTGTTGAGCCGGAGCCTGCTGTGGTACTCAAGGAAGGACAGGAAGTGATCACCCTCCCTGATTTTGAGGAAGAGCAGGGTGTTGTTTTCCTTGATCCGGCTGAATACGAGGCCCAGCGTCAGGAGATCCGTAAGCAGGCCATCGATGAGGTCCTGAAGAGAATAGCTCCCTAAATTTCAGGATCCGGATAGGTTCGCATCTCTCCCTCCACCGTCCTGAATGTCCAAACCCCACATCCCGATTGCTCAGCAAGGTACCCCTGGTTCAGGGGTACTTTTCCGCCGCCTTCCGGGAGGTCTATCGCATAGAGGGGCATGGCCAGGCCGCTGAGGCGCCGGCGCAGCTCCTTCTCCAGTTCAAGACCCTGCTGAAGCGGTACCCTGAAGTGGTTTGTCCCTTGGACCAAATCGCCTTGGAAGAGGTAGTAGGGTTTGATGCGGTTGAATATCAGCTGGTTGCACAGTGTCTCCAATACATCCGCCTCGTCATTCACCCCTTTGAGCAATACGGTCTGGTTCATGGCAGGAATGCCGGCATCGACAAAGAGCCGGACGGC
>RZYT01000213.1 GCA_009930195.1 Spirochaetia bacterium
ACAGGTGGATGGCCGCCTGATACGACCTGGGATGTGAAAGAGACCCTGCATAGAGCGCATCAGTGCCAAAGCACATCAGGCTGTGGCTGAGGATTTTCCTGATAGTGTCCTGGCTTTGGGTGATATCGGTCATGAGAGCCGCACCCTCTTCCTCTGCAAGCAGATCAAAGAATGCGTCATAGGGGCCCTGTCCCCGTTCACTGGCAACTTCGGTGAGGGTCATGCCGATGTAGCGGGGATTGCTGTCCAGGCTCAGGATCCGGATCGCATCCCAACCGCACAGCTGTGCCAGACTGTCCCAGCCATCACCCTCCTCCATCATGCGCCTGATGGAGTCCCGCTCACACGCACTCTTCAGATGGGATTGGAGATCCTTGCGTTCCAGACGCAGATAGGGTGGAGGCAAGAGGCTGAACAAACTGGTGCTGCCGTACTCGTACGGGTACTGGTCAAACTGCACATCAAGGCCTTCGGAGCGCGCATCCTCGATGAGATGGAGCATTTCGGTGACAAGCTGCTGGTTCTCCCTTCCGATCACCTTCAGGTGACTGATCTGCAGCCGCACCCCCGAAAGACGGGCAAGATCGACAACCTCCCCAAGCGAGGAGAGAATCTCATTGCCTTCACAGCGGACATGGACAGAAAAGAGCCTGTCGTACTGCCTTACCACTTCCAACAGTGCAAGCAATTCCTTGCGGTCTGCAAACAGACAAGGGGCATAGTACAATCCGGAAGACATGCCCAGGCACCCCTGCTCCAGGCTTTTCTGAAGCAAAAGACACATCGTTTCGACTTCTGCGCTGGTTGCACTACGATTTGGATTCCCTTCCAATGCGAAGGACCGCAGTGTGCTGTGTGCCTGGAGGAAGGCCATATTGGTACCGCTGCCCCTTGCTTGCCAAGCCTTCAGATAGGAAGAAAAGTCATCCCAACCTACATCCGGATACGAGCCGAGCACATCGTTGGTGAGAGCCTTCAGGGAGGGACTCCCCTTTTGGGCGGGAAACACCCCGATACCACAGTTGCCTGCGACCTCGGTGGTGATACCCTGCCCGATCTTGGGCCTCATGGAAGGGGAACGCAACACCTCAAGCTCACTATGTCCATGCATGTCTATGAAGCCGGGGGTCAGAATAAGCGAGGAACAATCCAGGGCATCAGGTGCCGGCGTTGCTGAAGGCGGCAGAATTGCCGCTATGCGCTCTCCTTCGACCAGCACATCCCCGCGATAGGGAGTCGCTCCACTCCCATCCACAATCAAAGCATTCGAAAAGCGAATCATATCCTTACGCTCCCTGTGTCAGCGTTGAACATTCAAAAACGAGCATCTGCTCGATCATGTGCAGGGCATTCTGGTAATTGCCTCTGCTTCTGGTAAGAATCATGGCCGCCTTGAACTCATCGATGTGCTCCACATCGACCAGGACAGGGGGGAATCCTCCGCTGATCAGCTCCTGGGCAAACGCCAGCGCTGCAAGCAGCCCATCATAGCGACCATAGGGGCGGATACGCAAGAGTTCACCGTACAGGAAGATGGCTCGAACCACCGGATGAAGATGCTTCCAATCCCTGTCGTACTGGACAAACAGCGTCTCCATCTGCTCCTTGATTGAGGGGGTCTTGTGCTCCGGACTTGCCTCGATGCTGCGATAGGCAAACGGCTCATCATCCTCCAGACCTTGCATCAGGATCTGGTAGAGTGCAGAGAGCCGCTGTTCGCTCATCGGCATCTTGTGACTCTTCCCCACTACAGGACCAAGGCCAAACTGATGGGGGAGACGAAGCAGAGCCGAGCGGAGATTAAGGGCAAGCATCTGGATCTCAAACTGCAGGTCATCGACAAAACATTGGCTGTAGAGGACTGCAAGCTGCTGGGTTCTGATGATGATATCCTCACTGGCAAAGATGGAGAGCACACAACGGCTCACCAGATGACGGTAGGAACTCAGGAAAGCCGGGGCATCCTGCAGATGAGTCAACTTCTCAGCCTCATTGTCGAGACGCGAAAAATCCATGCCTCCAATTCTCAGGTCATGGTTTTTCATGTGCCTCAGTTGCCTGCCATCTGCCGGTTTGGGCGTATCGCTGGGAATATTCCACGCCCAGGATGTCCTGAGCACTCCATCAACCCGTCCCTCAGCGCAAAGAATCCTGACACGACGTTCCGATATCCCCCACTTCTCTGCGGCTTCCTTGGCACTCATATACATGGCAACACCTCACTAACATCATTCCTACTTTGGTGTAATACCATGAATAGGGGCTCTGTGCAAGGACATCTCTGCTCATGAGGGGTTTACCAAGGCATGCGGAATGGTGATAATTGGTTGGAAAGGGAGACCCTTTCCTAAAACACGTGGGAGGGTACTCCATGGTTCAGTATGATGTTGTCATTGTGGGAAGCGGGCCGGCAGGTATGGGTGCAGCCTTTGCGCTGCTGAAAGAAAAACCCGGCTTGAAGATTCTGATGCTCGACCGAGAGAAAGTCTCAACCGGCGGCATGAGAAATGACTGCAAGATGAACTTCACCTACCCGATCGGCTTTCCGGTGGAATACTGGACCGAAGAGGCAGCAAACCACTATCTGAAACAGGTCATCGACTTCCTCAAACCCAACTTCCTGGAAAAATCCAATATCGGAATCTATCAGAAGCGGGCTGAGCGGCTTGGTTGCACACTCCTTGAGATCAAGCAGACACACCTCGGAACTGACGGCGGGCTCCTGCTCATCAAGCAGCTGCTCGCCCAACTTTCCGAGGCAGGAGTGGAACTTGCCCTCGGGGAAGCGATGGAGAGTGTGGACAAGGAAAATCGCTTCATCATCACCGAAAAGAGGGAGATAGGATACAAGAAGCTCTTGGTCGCTCCCGGTCGGAAGGGTTTTCACTTCCTGCAAGACCTCATGCATTCGCTTTCGGTTCCCTTCATTGACAATATCGTGGATATCGGACTGAGGGTGGAAACACGTATCGAGCACTACCCCATCGTCCGCGACTACTATGACCCGAAATTCTACTTTCCCGAAAAGGTTCGGACGTTCTGCACCAACAGCGGCAACGCCCATGTGGTACGCGAGCGTTATGCAACCAATCGCGGAGACCAGTGGTATTCGGTCAACGGACATGCGTTTGCCCCCGATTCCCGCCACGACAACGGGCTGGTGAACTTTGCCATTCTCAAGACAGTCCGCTTCACCGCTCCCTTGGCAAGCGGGCAGGCGTTTGCCGAGAATCTGGGCTTGCAGGCTGCCCTGATGGGGGGCGGCCAACCTCTGATGCAGCGTGTCGGGGATTTCAGGCTCGGATCACGCAGTAAGGAAGCCAGTTTCAGCGGTGATTTGTATGATTTTGAGCCAACCCTCAAAAGCTGCTGCCCCGGAGACATCAGCCTTGCCATCCCGGCAAAGATTCTCAGGGCAATCTGGAAAGCGATGAAGAACCTCGACACCATTGTGCCGGGAGTGCTCCATCCTTCCACCATCATGTACTATCCGGAGATCAAGCTCTATGCAAACAAACCGGCATACCTCGATGAACGCTTCCGCGTCACCGAGGACATCTGGTTTGCCGGAGATGGAGCCGGCACCAGCCGCGGTATTACCGGAGCATGGGCCAGCGGTATCAGGGCAGCTGAGGGAATCATCGAGAGCCTATAGGGTGTGATGGAATCGGTCGTTCAACCAGGTTGAGGCAAGATCCACCCATGCCCTGCACGCAGGATGGGGGGTCCCCACCTCCTCGGTGCACACCGAAAGCCCATGCGCCCCTTGCTCAAAGAGATGCAGTTCAAACGGCACTTCTGCTTTTCTCAACGCAACGGCAAGATGGAGGCTGTTCTCCACAGGAACCGA
>RZYT01000214.1 GCA_009930195.1 Spirochaetia bacterium
GGGTCGAACTTCCAACCAGGAATCAGGTACTGCATCCCGATTGAGTCGTCGCGGGCTCCAAGACAGTTCTCCAGATAGACCTTGTTGGCCTTGAGAATCTGCTCACGGTCCACTTCGATACCAAGACCAGGCTTGTTCGGGATGGCGATGTGGCCGTCCTCCATCTTGGGAGGATTGACCGTAAGCCGTTCAATTCCTTCCTGCCAGATCCAGTGTGTGTCGATTGCAGTCGGATTGCCCGGAACTGCTGCTCCCACGTGGGAGATCATAGCCAGGGAGATGTCGAAGTGGTTGTTGGAGTGTGAGCCCCAGGTAAGGCCGAACTCATCGCACAGCTGCCCTACCCGTACCGCACCGCTCATCGTCCAGAAGTGGCAGTCAGCCAAGGGAATGTCGACACTCTGCAGCTCAAGCGAGTGACCGAACTCTCGCCAATCGGTTGCAATCATATTGGTGGCGGTGGGAAGGCCGGTTGCACGGCGGAACTCACTGAGCACTTCGCGGCCACTATATCCCTTTTCAGCCCCACAGGGGTCCTCACAATAGGAGAGAATGCCATGCATGTCCTTGCATAGGCCGATGGCTTCCTTCAGGGACCAACCACCGTTGGGGTCGAGGGTCATGCGAGCATCAGGATAAGCCTTCTTCAGCGCCTTGATGACCTCAATCTCTTTCTTTCCCTCAAGAACACCACCCTTCAGCTTGAAGTCCTGGAACCCGTACTTTGCCTGGCTTGAGCGGGCAAGCTCAACCACCGACTCAGCATCAAGGGCCACCTCGTGGCGGAGGCGGTACCAGTCGGTACTGTTATTCTCATCTGCATAATAGGGAAGATCGGTCTTCTTGCGATCCCCGACAAAGAAGAGATAGCCAAGGACCTTCACCCGGTCACGCATCATGCCATCGCCGAGCAGGGAGGCAACAGGAACTTCCAGGTACTGACCCATCAGGTCAAGCAAGGGAGCCTCGATGGCGGTGATGACATGGATACCTGTCCTCAGGTCGAATGTTTGCAGACCGCGCACGTCATTCTCGTCGTTGCCAAGGGCGGCCTTCACCTTGAGAAGCGTCTGCTTGTACTCGCTGAGTTTCGAACCCTCAACCAAAGACTTCACATCCTCAAGGGCCTTGGTGATTTTCTGGCCGCCGGGGACCTCACCGACACCGGTATTGCCCTGGCTGTCGGTAAGTATGACGATGTTTCGGGTAAAGTACGGGGCATGGGCTCCGCTCAGGTTGAGCAGCATGCTGTCTTTGCCTGCAACAGGATAGACTTCCATCTTCTGTATATAGGGTATCATTCGTTCTCCTCCTCAGGTAGGTGCGTATGCATAGGTATCTCTTTGATAATCAAAGGCTATAATGGAATTTTTCAATTGTCAATTAAAAATTTATATTATTAGGTATAATTTTTATAATCCAATTAGATTTATATATACTAGAACATAGTCAGGGCTTTTTGGGGGAAAACAGACGCTTTTGTACAAAGAGGCTACAATATTTTTTTGAATTATCCTTTGAATTTCCTACTCATATGTGCAATACTATAATAACATTATAAATAATGAATCTATTTCCAAGTATATGGGGATCCTCTCATGCCAACTGATACCGACAAGTACAATATCAAGACCGTTGCTCGTTGTTTCCAAATTCTGGATTTTGCTTCAGAGCAGAGCGGCCCGATCTCGATTCAGGACGTGTGTGCAGCCCTGCAAACCAACAGCAACATGGCTTTCCGCCTTCTGGCAAGCCTGCAGAACTCAGGCTATATGACAAAAGATCCCTATACTGGTCTCTATGCCATCTCGTTGAAAACCCTCAAACTCAGTCGTAGCGCTCTCCAATCTCAGGAGATCCGCAAGGTGACCATGCCGTATCTCGAATTGCTGTGGAACCAATTCCCGAAAGCGAATGTGAACATGGCTGTCTTCTACAATGGGGAAGTGCTGATGCTTGACCGCATCGATACCCAATCAACTCCCCGTACCTATTTTACTCCTGGTCGGCAGTTGCCCTTTCATTGCTCAGCATTGGGCAAGGTCCTTACGTGTGAACTGGCGGAAGCGGAACTGGATGTCCTGATCAAGCAAAAAGGCCTGAATCGGTATACCGAGAAAACCATCACCGACCCAATTGCACTGAAGGAAGAGCTTGCAAAAGTGCGCAAGGAGGGTGCAGCACGTGACCGCAATGAGTTCATTGAAGGTGACAACTGCTCGGCGGTTCCCGTGCGTGGCAGGGATGGTCGGGTTATTGCTGGCATCAGTGTAAGCGCCCTCACTTCCAATATGAGTGTAGAGGAGATTGAAGCAGCCATCCCGCGTCTCAAGGACACTGCTTCCAAGATCTCCTATATGATGGGGTATACCACGCAGCCGGTTATGTAGCCGATACCATTTGGTCTACGCTGACAAGCGTTGCAAGCTTTGCTTCCCGAAGCTCATCGGTAAAACCTGTTTTGGAGAACAACCAGTACTCTGCTTGTTCTCCTTTCTTCACTATCGTGCTCCTCTGTACCAAGCGTGCATAATCACTGAGGCCTACCTTGGTGGAGCGCCATTTGCATTCTGCGAAAAACATCACTCCATCTGCATCCTCAGCTACCAGATCCAGCTCCTCATTCTGATGATTCTGCATGTCAAACCCCCACCAATGAGAGATTGAAATAATCGGTCTGTCTGTGTGCTGGAGAAAATACGTGTGACACATTTTCTCAAACTGTTTACCCACAAATTGATCCATGTATTGTTCAAGAATACGTATTGGACCTTCAGGCTTCCCTTGTTCCAACAGTGAAAGGTAGGGATAGACAAAACGTAAGTAAAAAGCAAAAAGAGAATCAGAAATCTGGTAGACCCCTTTCTTGGCTTGTTGTTCGCCAAAAGGCAACTCTCTGGCAACAAGCCCCAATGCTTGAAGTGTTGACAGGAGCGCAGCAAGATGAGGCGAGCTGACACCAAGCTTGTCAGCCATCTGGCTGGGCTTCGTGGTTCCTGCAGCAAGAAGCGCCAAAACTTGTGCATAGTGTTCTGGGTTTCTCGTTTCCATGGAGAGCAAGAATTGTGGTTCATAGTACAGAAGACCTGTTTTTAGGAACCAAATCTCCCTGATGGCTTCCCACAAGGGGTCTTTTGAAGCAAAGTATTGTACATACAAAGGAACACCACCAGTCATTGCTTGCACGAGAACCGACTCAATGGGACTGCGAGCACAAAGCAAGGCTGTTTCGGCAAGAGAGAAGGGATTGAGTTTCAATGTCCTTGTTCTTCGTCCGTACAATGGACTTTTCGATCCCATGACTTCCTGTTCCATAAAACTGACTGATGAACCAGTGAGTATGATCATGAGCTTGGTCTTCTTCAACGTGTGGTCAATGGCATATTGGAGCACACTCATGCTGTTGGGAATGGATGAACAGAAGTAAGGGAACTCATCTATGACAAAGACCAATCGCTCATGCTTGGCAACTTCAGCAAGATACCCCAAAGCCTTCTCGAAGCTTGCAAATTGTATTTGGGCTTTCTGAAGCAACGAATCACTGATGGCCTCAGACAACTTCTCCAAGCCAACCGCTTCAGTTCCTTTCTGCGACAGGTGATATACCGCACGCTTTTCCTCGCAAAATCGGACCACCAGCGAGGTTTTACCGATCCTGCGCCTTCCATACACGACACAAAATTCAAAGTCCTGTGATGCATAGGCCTTTTCAAGATAGGCAAGCTCATCTTTTCTTCCGATAAACAGTTGATCATTCATAGCTATAGTTAATCGCTCAATTATCTTTTAGTAAAGTATATTTTACTAAAACATA
>RZYT01000215.1 GCA_009930195.1 Spirochaetia bacterium
GGTAAAGGACGAGCACATAGGGGAGAGGATCGTGCCCATCGTCTCCGATGAGGCCCGGACCTTCGGTATGGAGGGCTTGTTCAGGCAGATCGGTATCTATGCACCGGACGGACAGCTGTACGAGCCGGTGGACAAGGATTCGTTCCTCTGGTATCGCGAGGATGCAAAGGGCCAGATCCTGGAAGAGGGCATTACTGAAGCCGGAGCAATTTCCTCCTGGATAGCTGCGGCCACCAGTCATGCGAACCACCAGGTTTCCATGATTCCTTTCTTCATTTTCTACTCGATGTTCGGCTTCCAGCGCATCGGTGACTTCATTTGGGCCGCAGGGGACAGCGGGGCGAAGGGCTTCTTGCTGGGAGCAACGGCAGGAAGGACCACCTTGAACGGTGAGGGACTGCAGCACGAGGATGGACATGGGCTGCTCTTGGCATCGACCCATCCCACCTGCCAGGCCTATGATCCTACATTCTCCTACGAGCTTGCACTCATTATTCAGGACGGACTGAAGCGTATGTATGAGGATAATGAAAACATCTTCTACTACATTACGCTGATGAACGAGAACTACACCCATCCCGAGATGCCCAAGGGCGTCGAGGAAGGGATCAAGAAAGGTGCCTACCTCTTCAAGAAGGCAAAGAAGACCAAGAGCCCTGTTGTTCAACTGATGGGAAGCGGAACCATTCTGAGGGAAGTCATCGCTGCGGCCGAGCTGCTGTCAGCGGACTTCGGGGTGGAAGCGGATATCTGGAGCATCCTGGGGGTCAACGAACTGCATCGCGATGGTGTTGAGGCAGAGCGTTACAATCTGACCCACCCGGAGGCGAAAGCGAAGGTACCCTACCTTACCAAGCTTCTGGAAGGCCATGAGGGTCCGGTTGTAATCAGCACCGACTATATCAGGGCGTACCCTGAGCAGATCAGAAGGCTGATCCCCAACAAGCGTGTGACTATTCTGGGAACAGATGGCTTTGGCCGATCCGATTTCAGGCAGGCGTTGAGAAAATTCTTTGAAGTCGACCGGTACTACATCGCCGTTGCAGCGCTCAAGGGACTCGCTGATGAAGGCAAGATTCCTGCAAAGAGTGTCAGTGAGGCTATCAAGAAATACGGCATCGACGTCGATAAGCCCAATCCATTGACGAGGTAAGGAGGGAATATGGCAATCAAGCAAATACTCATCCCGGATATCGGGGATTTTGAAGACGTTCCAATCATCGATGTGTACATCAAGGTCGGTGATGTCATCGCATCTGAAGGCTCGGTGGTTGCTCTTGAGAGCGAGAAGGCCGTTCTTGATGTTCCCTCCCCCTATGCAGGAACCATAACCAAGGTTTTGCTTAAGGAAGGAGACACCGTCTCCAAGGGCAGTGTGGTGGCCGAAATCGAGGTCGCATCAGAGGAAGTTGAACAAAGCCCCGCCAAAGAAACGGAGAAAGAGCAACCCGCAGAGCCCAAGGAAGAACCCGCATCCGAGGTTGCCGAAGAGGTTGAAAAGCCGATTGAAGTGACAGAGAAGCAGGAGCGTATCACTGAGTTCTTCAATGAGCAGGCACCAGGTGCCGTCTACCATGCAACTCCTTCCCTGCGTAAGTATGCACGGGAGCTTGGAGTCGATCTTGCACTGGTGAAGGGCAGCGGGCCCAACGGGAGGATTCTGCATGAGGATGTGCAGGCCTTGGTGAAGAAAGCCCTCAGTGGAATTGGTACAGCTTCGGCCTCTTTCGGCAAGATTGAGCTTGAGGACTTCTCAAAGTACGGGAAGACCGAACGCAGGAAGCTTACCCGCATCCAGAAAATCTCCGGACCTCATCTGCAAAAGAGTTGGCAGATTATTCCTCATGTCACCCAGTATGACGAGGCTGATGTCACCGAGCTAGAAATATTGAGAAAGACTATCAAAGAGGAGATGAAGAGAAGCAATGAGCCGGTGAGTATCAGCATCTTGCCCTTCATCATCAAGGCTGTTGTTGCAGCTCTGAAAAAGTTCCCCGAGATGAACGCTTCCTTTGATGAAGATAACGGTGAGTTGATTCTCAAGCACTATTACCATATCGGTGTTGCCGTCGATACACCCGAGGGTTTGGTTGTGCCTGTTCTCAAGGATGCCGATTCAAAGAGCATTACAGAGATTGCAGTAGAGCTTGCGTCCATAAGCCAGCGTGCCCGAGACAGGAAGCTCAAGCCACAAGACCTCGCTGGAGGATCATTCAGCATCTCGAGTCTTGGAGGCATCGGTGGCACGGCGTTTACGCCTCTGATCAACCCACCACAGGTTGCCATCCTTGGGGTCTCTAGGCTTAGCAAGAAGCCGGTGTTCAATGGGACAGAGTTCGTCCCCCGTGATATCCTGCCATTCTCAGTAGCCTATGACCACAGGGTTATTGATGGTGCAGCAGGTGTTCGATTTACTACATATCTCGCCTCCCTGTTAGGCGATTTGCGACGAGTGCTACTCTAAGGAGGTGTGTACAGATGCAAGAGAAGAAAACAGACCTCCTGGTCCTCGGTGGAGGGCCCGGTGGGTATAGTGCAGCTTTTCGGGCTGCAGATTTAGGTAGGAAGGTAACCATAATCGAGAAGAGCTCGGTGTTGGGGGGAGTATGCCTGAATGTAGGGTGCATTCCTTCCAAGACGTTGTTGCACCTTGCCCAGGTGATTGAAGAAGCTGAGCAGCTTGCTCCTCTTGGTGTTTCGTTTGGTAAACCTTCTTTTGACTTGGAGAAGATCAGAGCCCATAGGGATTCGGTAATACAGACTCTTACCTCAGGACTGGACTCGCTGTGCAAGGCAAGGAAGGTTGAGCGTATTGAGGGAGTCGGAACGTTTCTCTCTGACACCGAGTTGAAGGTGGTTACCGATAAGGAGGAACTTAAGCTTACCTTCGAAGACCTGATCATTGCTGTGGGCTCCCGATCAGTACAGATCCCGGGTATCCCTTATGATGATGAGCGTATCTGGGATTCAACAAAGGCCTTGGCCCTTACACACATCCCAAAGCGGCTTGCGATCATAGGGGGAGGGATCATAGGTCTTGAGGTGGCTACCATGTACCATGCCCTGGGTTCGGAGATAACCATCATAGAGATGTTGGATTCCTTGATTCCACCTGCAGACAGGGACCTCAAGCAGCCCTTGGTGAAGAAACTCAAGAAGCAGTATGCAGGGATCTACACCTCCACGAAAGTTGAGAAGGTGGAGGCAAAGAAGGAAGGTCTTACACTCCATTTGAAGGGAGAGAAGGCCCCTCAAACCATTGAAGCCGATGCTGTGCTTGTAGCTGTGGGTAGGAAGGTGAATTCTGACCGTATAGGTATCGAGAACACGTCGATCAAGCTGAACGCTCGTGGGTGGATTGAGGTGGATAAGAAGCTCAGGACAAACGTGCCTCACGTGTTTGCCATCGGTGACGTAGTGGGAGACCCAATGCTCGCCCATAAGAGCAGTCACCAAGGCAAGGTGGCCTCTGAGGTAGCGTCAGGTCATGCTGCAGCTTTTACTCCCTTGGCAATCCCCTCAGTTGCGTATACAAACCCAGAGGTTGCTTGGATTGGTCTGACCGAACAAGAAGCCAAGGAGAAGGGAATCGCTTTCAAAAAAGGATCGTTTCCTTGGATGGCAAGTGGCAGAGCTTTGAGTTCTCTAGCCTCTGACGGCGTTTCGAAGGCCCTTTTTGACGAGAAGACGGGACGCTTGCTTGGAGCTGGTATCTGTGGAAAGAATGCAGGTGAGCTTATCTCTGAGGCGGTTCTTGCCCTTGAGATGGGCGCTGTCGCTTTGGATATAGGTCTAAGCATTCATCCTCACC
>RZYT01000216.1 GCA_009930195.1 Spirochaetia bacterium
GAGCATGAGCTTGAGAAAGTTGGTGACATCTCCGCTGGAACCTGCAGTGGGGTTGTCCCCACTGTCGCTGATCACCACCGGAGCGCTGTCCTTGGTACGGTTGAGGCATACCCTCAGCGCTTCCTTCGGCTCATGGGTCTCATTGTAGAAACAGAACTTCTGCCGGTTGTTCCAAAAACGCTTGGCAAGATCGAGGGCAAGATCCTTTGCCAGGTCTCTCCTCCCATCCGCCACCACCAGGGCAACGATGCTGTTCGGAGCGGTATCAGCCCAGGGGAAGCCCAGAAGGTAGGAAGCGGCCATGATGTGCTCACCCTTTTCCAACTCCTTCAGATCACGCATGAGGCTGAGCATCGGCTCGACGCTGGTCTCGCTCTGCTCCCCTGCCACGATCATGGGGATGCGCACCATCTCCATCACCGGCTTCGCACCCTGTTCCAGGGTCTGGATAATCATGCTTGCTGCATGCTTTCCGGTGGCAAAGGTATCGGTATGGGGGGCGCACTTGTAGCCGACAAAGCCATCGGCGGAGGCAAGCATGGCATCGGTGATGGTTGCATGCATATCCAGGGAGGTGATCAGGGGAACACTCGGCTGGATCTTCCTGATGGAGGAGAGCAGATCACCCTCAGCTTCGCCCAACCCGTGCACACGCATCGAGCCATGGAGGGAGAGACAGATCGCATCAATCTTCCCAGCACTCTGAAGGGCGGTGAGCAGCTCCTCTTTCAGCGTCTCATACACTTCCCGCTCCCACTCCCCGTTGGGGACTGCACGGGCGATGAGGGTCGGGATGACCTCATAGCCAGCCTCGAGCAGGGTGGAGACCACCCCGCCGATGCTGTCGTCCTGGATGGAGCTGAGCATTTCGGCACCCCGCCTGATGCGGATATCCTGCCAACCGGCAAGGATGGGGTTGAACGTATTGGACTCGTGGTGCATACCACCGACTACGACGCGTTTCATCTGGTTGGATCTCCTTATTCGATTGCGCTCTGCAAGAGCGAGCTCCACCGCCATGCACCCGAGGAGGTGTCCCCTACCTGGGGAATGCGGTAGAAGAGGGAGAGTACGTTGACCGCCGCCCCCTCGGAAGCATCATTATGCGCATTGGCATAGACCACCTTGTCGCGCACATCGTCGGACAGAAGCGTCTGCACCTCGGCAAAGTATTCGGTGAGAAAACCCCCAAGGTAGATGGTCTGGGGATCGAGTACCGAGGCGATGCTGCGGATGTTGGCAGCCAACTCGGAGAGCAGGGCGCGGCGCATGGAGGCATCCTTCTCCAGGTCCTCCAAGGCGGTGGCAAGCTGCCTGCCTTGCTCAGAGGGGTTCATCATCGCACTGACAAACTCCCCTGCCCGGCTTTCCGAACCGCGGTAGAGCGTGCCGCCGAAGACCAGGCCAAGCCCGATGCCGAAGGGAGAGACACCCTCAGGTACATGGGTGCGGGGATAGCGGCGTGCAAGCAGGTACAGGAAGTTGTCCCGCCGTTCCTCCGCTCCCTCAAAGAGGTAGCGCTGGACACAGCAGTTGGCATCGTTCTCCATGATGATGGGAAAGGAGAACGTCTTCTGGAAGAAAGCGGAGAAGTCCTGGCCCTTCAGGGCATGGGTCCAGCAATCCCTGACAGCCTGTGCGTTGCTCTCCACGATACCGGGAAGGGCAATACCCACTCCCAGGATGGGAAAACCATCACAGAAGGGGGAGATTTTGTCCACCACATCCTTGACCAAGTGCTCGAAGCGAGCTCTTGGCTCCAAGTCCCCAAGGGCGGGATACTCCACCCTCTGTGAGTAGAGCACCGCCCCCTTGGCATCGAGGACAGAGGCCCAGCCACAGTCGGCAAGCAGCTCCAGCCCGATGACACGGAAAATATCCCGGTTGAGCTCAAGCATGACTGCCCTGCGGCCAAGGGTGGTGGTCTTGCCCGTCTCAGGCTCCTCAAGACTCTCGCGCACCAAGCCCGCCTCGATGAGGCGGTTGATATTGTAGGTGACCGTAGAGGGCTGCAAGCCCAGTTCACGGGCGATGGCGACACGCGTCGTCGATCCCTTGCGCAGGAGGCGCAGGACCAAGAGTGCGTTTGCCAGCTTCTGGTACTGGCTGTTGCCCACCACCTTCCTCATCAGGACCTCACCTTGCCCACCATATGCGAGACCCGGTTGGGGTCGGTGTGCTGGACCATGAACTCAGGCTGGCGCAAGAGGCCACCCATGTAGATATGGTCGGGTCGGTACTCCATCCTGCTCTGGTACTCACGATGGAGGTACATGTGATACTCCTTGGCCTGGAGGGTCTGGTGGATGCGCTCGATATTGCGCTCGTTGATACCGGCTCCCGGCATGATCACAATCTTGTCGCCATAGCGCTTGAGCAAGTCTGCAAGCAGGTCCAGTCCTTCGGGGACGGAGGCTTCCAGACCGCTGGTCAGGATGCGGTCGACACCGAGCTCGATGAGATCCTCAATAGCCTTGTACGGGTCGCGTGTCATATCGAAGGCACGATGGAAGGTAACCGGCAAGGGACGGGCGACCTCAAGGAAGGCACGGCTTCGTTCCTTGTCGATCTCCCCTTCTGGGGTGAGGATACCGAAGACCAGGGCATTGGCCCCTGCTTCGCGAAAGAGACGGGCATCGGCAAGCATGGTCTCGAACTCCACATCCGAGTAGCAGAAGTCGCCTCCACGCGGCCTGATCATGACATTGATGGGGATGGAAGTCTTCTCTTTTGCCACCAGGAAAGAACCCAGGGTGGGGGTGAGGCCCCCTTCGAAGAGATCGGAACAAAACTCCACCCTACTCGCACCACCTTGTTCGGCAGCGATGATGGATTGGACGGAATCGAGGCATATTTCGATGGTCACATCGTTTTCAAGCACAGTGTACACTCCTTCTGACATGGTAACATTATATCAAGGCTCATGGTGAGAAAATGTATCGGTTTACTCTTTCAGGGCCCCTTCTCCGAATCCCTTGATCACCGACTCATGGGCAACCAGGTAGAGAACGAACATCGGGATCGTTCCCACCACCAGGGCGGCGAACTGCAATCCGTAGTCCTCGTTGAGGCGGCCGGCAAAGGAGTTGATCGAAACCGGAAGGCTTCGCATGTTCTCCCCGCTGGTCAGGGTGAAGACCATCAGAAACTCATTCCAGTTCCCCAGAAAGTTCAGGATGGCCATGGTGGCAAGCACCGGGGTGGAGACAATGAGGACGATCTTCCAGAAGATCTGGATATAGGAAGCTCCGTCAATGACGGCAGCCTCGATGAGGGCATCGGGGATGCCCCGGATATAGCTGGTGGAGAGCAGGACCGCCATCGGCAGGCCGAAGGCGATGTACGGCAGGATGACCCCCAGGCGGGTGTTGTAGAGACCAACACTGGTTTCCATGATGAACAGCGGGGTGATGACCGAGTTCACCGTGATCAGGAGGCCGAGGGTGAAAAGACCAAAGTAGGCGCTGCTGCTTTTGAAGCCGAACTTGGTAAGGGCAAACCCTGCGGCCAAGGCAAGCAGGACGGTGCTGACGGTACTCAGGCCCGAGTAGAAGATGCTGTTGAGGAACGAGACAACCAGGTTGCCGTATTGGAAGGCCTTCTGATAGTTCTCCCAGGTGGGGGCGGTGGGAAGGCGCAGGGGGTGCAGCATGATCTCACCCATCGGCTTGAATGAGGAGTAGAGCATCCAGACTACCGGCAGGACGGTGACCAGGGTGAACAGGATGAGCAGGATATAGGAGATGATGGTCCAGTTTTTGGATATGGTTTGGGTTCTTCCTGACATCGTTTTCTCCTACTCAAACTT
>RZYT01000217.1 GCA_009930195.1 Spirochaetia bacterium
GAACTCGGAGCGCAGCAAGGTATGGCGCTCTTTCCAGTCAACCTCAGTCTCGAAATCGACGCGACGAAGCTTCTTGTGGATGATCATGGTCTGTCTCAGGACCGAACCCACCCCTACCGTTGCCTCATAGCTGATCCGATACTGATGCTCATCCTCAACACGTCCGGACTCCACCATGCTGGTCAGACGCACTTGCTTCTCAAGGCTGTCACTCTCGATGTCCCAGGCATCCCAGAACACCGGATAGTCCTCCCCGAGGGTGAGGGTGTTCAGACTCCTGGCCTCCTCGACCAACTCCCGCTCTTGCCGGCCAAGCAGCAACGAGGTGATGCCCCCCATGCCATCCAAGGTGATGCTTCCCCATTCGGTTTGCACCAGTGGGGAGGGAGAGACACTCTGAACCGATATGCTCTGGTCCTGTTTCCCAGTCTCCAGGGGGGCAAGGAGCGTCCCGTCGGAAAGCGGGAGGGCAAAGCCATTGGTATTGAGCAGATGGTCTCCGTGGTACGGAAAAAAAGCCTTGGTAAGTTGCTCGTATGCCGATGCATAGCTGGCTTGTGCCTCTTGATTCACTTTCTGGATGGATGAACCGGGAAGTATGTCGTGGAACTGGTTCACCAGCACCACGTTCCACACCTCAGCAAGCGTCTGGCGCAAGGCTGCTACATGCTCACCCCTGCAAAACAGCACGCTGGTCAGATACTCATAGGAGTGCAACAGCCCCTCCAGCTTTCGGTTCCACCACTTCAGCTTGGCTTGGCTGGTGTAGGTTCCCCGGTGCAGTTCCAGATAGAGCTCTCCCTTGTAGACAGGGAGACGGGAGGTATCGGCAAACACCTCCTGCATGGCAGAGCTGACACTGCTCCACTTGTTGCGGGGAAGACCTTGCAGGTCAGCTTCCCGCTTGGCCAGTTCCAAATCGCTTCTCAGCGTTCCCCCACCACCGTCACCCTCGCCCACCGAGCGCATCAGTACCGGCTGGATCTCCTTGTGCAGGACACTCCGGTACGCCTTGGCGATACCCTCCGGATCATTGGTCCCCTCGTAGGCGCCTTGGATCATATGGGCGGGAATCCTGGTGCCGTCAAGAGACTCCCAGAGGAAGATATCATAAGGGAAGCGGTTGGTGTCATTCCAACTCAGCTTGCTGGTGACAAAGTATTTCACCCTGCAACCAACAAGAATCTGGGGAAGGGCCGCGGTGTACCCAAAGGAGTCGGGAAGCCAGAAGGTATCGCCCTCATAGCCATCAAACAGCTGTCTCGTGACCTGGCGGCCCAAGACATTCTGCCTGATCAGGGACTCACCGGAGGGGAGCATGCAGTCAGGCTCGACATAGCACACCCCGTTGGGCTCCCAGCGACCTGTCTTGGAGAAAACCTCTTTGATGCGGGCGAAGACCGAAGGGTAGTGTTTCTTCAGGGCCTCCATCTGTGCCGGTTGGCTGAACAGATAGACAAAGTCAGGATACTCCTCCAAGAAGTTCACCATGTTCAGGGCGGTACGGGCTGCCTTGCGGGTAGTCTCTGCAATGGGCCACAGCCAGGCATGGTCAAGGTGGGCATTCCCCACCGAAAGGATCTGGGGGGCGATGCTGCCATTCCTCGCCTCCAGCAACCCTTTCAGCTCAGATCTCACCTGCTTTGCCATCGGCTCGGGTGATGAGAGCAAGCTCAAGGAAGAAAGAGCACGATGCAAGGTGGAGACCAGATGCTGGTAGTGATACCCCTCCCTATCCAGTGTCTTGGAGAGCTGGCGCAGAACCAGCACATCGTAGTAAAGACCATAGGTCTCTTCACAGCGTCTGAGCAGCTTGGGTTGCTTGAACATCAAGGGATACGCCTGCTTCTTCACAGCAACGCAGGTCTGCACCCTCCCCCCCTCGCTGGGGTGGTAGCCGGGGAAGCGGTGGCCGCCCCAGGCTTGCAGCACCACGGTGATGGTACGACCAGCGTAGGCTGTCACCTCAAGCTTGCGGTGGAACGGGTTGGTTGCCCCTACCGGCACCCCGTCGATGTAGATGAGGGTGTCGGTTTCGGTATCCAGGAGCAAGAAGAGCCGCTGCTCATGCTTTGGGATCTCAAATGTGGCCTTGAACCAATGGTCGGTCCAAGACTTGCCATAGGAGAAGGGAAACGTGATACCTGCATACTCGCCTTCGTACACCCCTTCTGTTTGCATCTCATCACTCTCTGCATAGCTGAATGTGAGGTCGGCCACTTCCTCATAAGCATGCTGCTCAAGCATAGCCACATACTGGTCAATCCGTTTTTCCACCTTTCGTTGCAGCATTGCTTCACGCCCTCACATTCTCGAGCGCACGGAGCAGATCAGCTTGCAGCAAGTCAAACTCCTCAATGCCTGCATGCAGCCTGATCAGGGTGAGCCGGTCTGGGGGAATGGGAGCGGTGTCGGCATACTTGACCGCCGCAGGGAATACCAAGCTCTCATACCCACCCCAGCTTACCGCCCGCTTGAAGAGGGTGAGGCTGTTCACAAACTGCTTCACATCCTCTAGACGGTCTGTCTTCAGGTGGAAGCTGAACAGGCCGCTGCCACCACGCATCTGCTCTTTGGCAAGCTCGTATTGGTTGAAGGAGGGAAGAAGCGGATACAGCACATCCTCCACCTTCGGGTGGTTCTCCAGCATGGTTGCCAGCTTCAGGGCATTCTGGTAGTGCTGGGGCATCCTCAGGTGCAGCGTCCTCAGGTTTCGCATGATCAACCAGGCTTGGAAAGGATCGGGAACCGGACCAAGGGGAAGGAACTGGTGCTCGAAGATGGCCTTCATATGAGCATCGTCACCGGCAATGACCCCTCCGATGACATCGCTGTTGCCTCCGATGTACTTGGAGGCGCTGTGGATGACCAGATCGATGCCTGCATCGATGGGGTTCTGGAAGTACGGGGTGGCCCAGGTGTTGTCGATCACCGTCGTGATACCCTTGCTGCGGGCAAGGTCGGCAACCTGCTTCAGCGGTTGCAGCTTGAAGGTCAGGGTTGTCGGGCTCTCCAGGTAGATGAGGCGGGTGTTGTCCCTGATGGCCTCCTCAAACTCAGCGATGTCCGTACCATCGACATAGGTGTGCTCGATGCCGAACTTGGCAAGGTAGGTGTTGAAGAAGTACTGCACCCACGTATAGCAGTCGCGTACAACCACAGCATGGTCCCCGCTCTTGAGTGTGGAGAGAATGGCAAGCGAGGATGCGGCTACCCCGCTTGCGACAAGCTTCGCACGGTCGGCATGCTCAAGGGCAGCCAACTTCTCCTCACACAGGTTGACCGTGGGGTTGTTGCCACGGGTGTAGAGGTAGTGGCTGTCCTCATCGGCCAGCGCATCCCGAAACTCCTCATAGGAGGGGAAGCAGAAGATGGAGGTCTGGAATATGGGTGGGCTCACCGCATGGAAGGGCAGATCCCGCTCTCCCTGGTGCAGCAGAATTTCCGTAAGAGGTGTTTTCAAATCGGTGTTCATAACGTACCTATCATCCTTTCACGCTTCCTTCGGTAAGGCCGGCAACAATGTACTTCTGGCCGAATCCGAACACAATCATGGTGGGAAGCAGTGCGATCACAATACCAGCGCTCATCACATCCCAGCTGATGCCAGCCTTGCTGATGAACGAATTGAGGGCTACCGGAACGGTCATCTTGTCATTGGACATCAAGAGCATGACGGCCAGGAAGAGCTCGTTCCAGATGTTGATGAAAGCAAAACAGAAAATGGCAGCCATACCCGGGCGGGTGATGGGCAGAACCACATGGAAGAGCGACTGGAACATCGAACAGCCGTCGATTTT
>RZYT01000030.1 GCA_009930195.1 Spirochaetia bacterium
CATCATTTCTAAGGTAATTGACTGGGAAGCCCATCTCGGTGGCCTTCCACTATTCCAATCTCTTTGTTCTTCCCTACGCTCTTCTGAAAATAATCATTTTTTCGCTTCCCCCTCTCGGAGGCGCTCAGTCAACTTACCCGATTTCACCCAAGCTTATCAAGGCCTTTTCACAACCTTTTTCAAGCTCGTCCGATTCACCGTGGCTGGCCGAACAAGATGGGACTATACCCACTTGAGGCAAACCTGTCCAGTAGGTTCTGCAAAAAGCCGAATAAATCGCAAAAGAGTGACAGAAACGGCAATTTTTCCCCCTACTTGCCTCTCTTGTATAAGAAGTGGAGGAGGAGTAGGATTCGCGAAGGAGTTTCAAAAACGTATGGAACAGGATATGAGCCGGGGAAATCCCACCCGCTTGATTTTCTTTTTTATGCTTCCAATCCTAGGAGGCAACCTCTTTCAACAATTGTACAGCATGGTGGATACATTTGTGGTTGGCAGATTTGTTGGTGTCCAGGCATTGGCAGCGGTTGGGGCTACCGGTGCCATGACATTCCTCATCATAGGGTTTGTCATCGGATTGACCGCAGGATTCTCGGTCATCATCAGCCAAAAATTCGGAGCCAAAGACCCACAGAGCATGCGCAAGGCAATTGCCATGAGCGTGCTGTGCGCGTTCTTCCTTTCGGTGATCGTATCTGCATTGGCCACTCTGAGCAGCAAGAGCCTGTTGCGACTTCTGAATACACCTGCAGACATCCTTGAGGATGCCAACGCCTATCTGGTCATCATCTACCTGGGCATCACAGCCACCATCTACTATAATTTGCTCGCCGCCATCCTCAGAGCGCTTGGGGACAGTCGTTCTCCGTTGCTGTTTTTGCTCATAGCATCCGCCCTGAATATCGTTGGGGATCTCATTTTGGTCATTCAGGTTGGGATGGGAGTCCGCGGAGTAGCCTTGGCAACCGTCATAAGCCAGACCATATCCGCCTTGCTCTGCCTCTATTATATCTACAAGCGCTTTCCCAGCCTCCATCTGAAACGACAAGACTGGGCCATCGACTGGCCGATGATCGGCAGACTGTTGCAGATCGGTCTCCCCAGTGCTCTCCAATTCTCCGTCTGCGCCATTGGCGTCATGATCGTCCAGGCTGTGATCAACCAAAACGGAAGCAACACGGTTGCGGCATATTCTGTGGGAACAAAAATTGAACAGCTGGTAACACAGCCTTTGATCACCCTCGGACTTGCCATGGCCACCTTCAGCGCCCAGAATCTCGGATCAGGCCAACTGGATCGTATCAGGCAAGGAATCAGAAGCGCCACCTTGCTCTCCATACTCCTGAGCATGCTGGCAACTGCAGTGATTTTTGCATTTGGCGAGCAGCTTGCCCGTCTCTTCATTGAGGCATCCGAAACAGCTGTCATCTCCCAAACGGTACAGTACCTCCATATAGTCTCCTATTTCTTTATTGCCCTCGGTATGATCTTCGTATTCCGCAATACCAGCCAAGGCCTGGGCAGCGGACTTATTCCCATGCTCAGCTCAATCATTGAGTTGATCTTCCGTGCCTTGGCTGCAGTAACCTTGCCGGCAATGCTTGGCTATGTGGGCATCTGCCTCTCCAGCCCGCTTGCTTGGATCGCTGCCGCACTGCTGCTGGTAGTCTCCTTCCAACTGCAGATGAAACGCCTCACAGCACTGCTGAAGCAGAAATAGCGTACTGAAGTCTTGGTGGGTATGCAGATCTATGGATACCAGAACCAAGACTTCAACGGCCATCTCATTCCCATCCATCTCAGGCAGGCCTCCACCACCTTTTGTGCGCTGGGACTCTCCCAAGCAAAAGCAAAACAACTTCGTTTGGGTCTTGGGGCCTTCTTCTCCCCGATTCCCAGATCAACAATCCAACTGCAAATGGAAGCCGATCCGCTTCAACTGCTTTTTGCCGTGATTGTTGCCTTGCATGCACTGGAAAAGCACATTCTCCCGCTCTGTCCCCACAAGATACTCGTATATGGGCAAATCACCGTGGAAGGCAGTATCACAGCCTCCCCCTCATTGCGAGACATCCCTTCCTTGTGCAAGCAACACGGCATTGATCTGGTCCTGACGAATCTGGCCGAGCATGCCCTCCCCCCTGATGTGGGAACAGAGATCCAGATCTGCCAAACACTCGACCAAGCGCTCTCTTCGCTGTATCGGTATGCTCTCCAGCATCAAGGCCAAAAAGAGCGTGCTGCCCACGAGCAAGACAAGTCGCTGCAGATCGAAGATCCCTTCTGTGGCATCCTCGGTCTTGAACGGGCAAAAGAAGCACTCATCTATGCATGTGCAGGCAATTTGCCCTTTCTTCTGTACGGCCCCCCGGGTTCAGGCAAAAGCCTGCTCCTAGGACGGGTAAAGCTGCTGCTTCCTCCACTTGCGGGTACGGTACGCCAGGAGGCATACGCCCTCCACGGCACTACGCTCGATTGTCCTCCGGTACTCTCCCTGGCAAGCAGCATGCAGCAGCAGGACCTTACTCGCGGCAACGTTCCCTGGATTTGCAAAGCCCATGGAGGAGCCTTGCTCGCCGATGAGCTTGCCTCGCTCAAACCCAGAGTCAGAACCTCCCTCGCCACCTTCCTGGATGCCCAAACGGTGGGCAGTTACCCTCTCTCCTTTCTGCTTGGCAGTGCCACCAATGCTTGCCCATGCAGCAATCTGGGCTCGCATGATGTACCTTGCATCTGTTCTGAACAACAAATTGACCGGTTCTGGGCTAATCTGGGACACCCCCTGCTCGATCGTTTTGCCATCTGCACAAGCGTAGAACCGGAGAACCTTCTGGTAAGCAAGTTGCAAAAGGCACACTATGCGTTTGCCAGGATTGCCGAAGTAAGAGCCATGCAGAGCAAACGTTCCGATGAGGAGCTCATCAGGTTGCTTCCGCTGCATACTCGCATCACCAGATATCGGGAAGGCAGCATGAGACGTGCCCTGCTCTGCTGCAAACTCGCCCAGACCATTGCCGACTACCACGGAAAACTTTCAGTGACGCAAGAACTTATGGAACTGGCAACTTCGCTGTATCTCCTACCACGCGATCGGCATTATCAGTAAAGCATTTTTTCCTGCAAGTAGTTGACACCCTTTCTCGCTCTCTGCTATAGTCCTTTACGTTGCAGGGGCCGCTAGCTCAGTTGGTAGAGCAACGCCCTTTTAAGGCGTGGGTCACAGGTCCGAATCCTGTGCGGCTCAAATTGCCTCTGTTTTACATAGTGCAAATAATGTCTCCTTCGTCTAGTGGTTAGGACATCGGGTTTTCATCCCGACAACAGGGGTTCAATTCCCCTAGGAGATGAATTGTACAGGAGTCTGCGTAAAAGCAGATTCCTTTTTTTGGTTTATAGTGTCTTTCAGCATGAATCGCTAGGCCGTAGGATAGTGCCCCGAAAGAAAGGGACGGCGTACTCTTGACTTCTGCTAGAACTTGGTATAGAAACAAAATAACAGGATGGATACCAATAGCATCTTATCTCCCAATCAGCTACCATCCATCTTGGTGATGTACCCTTCTTCCGGGCTGCAATCTGAAGAGTTTGTATCCACACCCGCAATACTTCAGGTTGCAGCTCCCTCATTCAATCCTTCATCAATGAATAGGCACCCTCACTCTCCTGAACGGCAGAGAGGCTGCTGATCACATCCCGTTTGTCAGTGCCCAGAAGATGTTCCCCTGCCCAGCTGATCGCCAGCGAGCCAAGCGGAGCGGTGAGCAAGATGCTCATGACGGCAACTGCCAGAATGGTCTTTCCAGGCTGCAGAGGCATTCCCTTCTCCATCATCAGAAACAAAGGTCCTGAACCGATCGCTGCCTGTACGGTTGCCTTGGGCAGATAGGAGATGACGATGAACAACTTCTCTTTTGCATTGAACCCAGCGCCCAAAGTACAGAGATAGGTGCCAACCGAACGACCGATGAGGGCGATGAGTATCAAGGCAATCCCCTTCAGGCCGGCATACCGGGCAGAGGCAAAATCAACTTGGGACCCGACCAT
Source organism: Spirochaetia bacterium (assembly GCA_009930195.1). Classification (GTDB taxonomy): domain Bacteria; phylum Spirochaetota; class Spirochaetia; order Sphaerochaetales; family Sphaerochaetaceae; genus Sphaerochaeta. The sequence goes on from RZYT01000030.1 coordinate 4,045, forward strand.
GGCAAAGAGAATGATCTGGGCAAAAATCCAGATCTTTCCGAACTTTGACGAAAGTTCGTGGGCCATAGCCTCGCGTTTTTCCAAAATAATGAATCCGATGGCCATGACTGCGAGCAATGCAGCAAAAGGAATGTGCTTCGCCTCCAGAATGTCGCCCAGATGCACCAAGAAGATGCTGATCCCCAGAATGGCCAGCGCTCGCTTGGTAGCACGTGGATTTATTTTCTCAAAGAGTCTGATGAGTACCAACCCTATGCCGAAGCCGAAGAGAATGGCAAAGACGATGGAAAGAGGAATGGAAATAAGTTCATAGACCAGATTCGTCTCATTCCCTGCATAGATGCCGAGCACCACACTGTAGGCAACAATGACGGTTACATCATCAAGGCTGGCTCCAGCCAGCACCAGGGTGGGAATCCCCTTCTCCGTGCCCTTCTTCTCCTGGATGAAGTGCACCATCATGGGAACCACAACCGCGGGAGAGACTGCTGCAAGGACACACCCGAGAAGCAGACTCTCAATCCTGCTCAATCCCAGCAGGTAAGGTCCAATGGCAACGATGATAAGCGTTTCGCAGACAGCCGGAAGGAACGAGAGCAGCAACGCCTGCACGCCCACCTTATGGAGACTATCACGTGAAAGCTCAAATCCCGCCCGAAGGAGTATGACAATGAGGGCGATCATTCTGAGATCACTGCCGACGGCAATGAGGGATGGCTCGAGCAGATTCAGCAGCTCAGGTCCCAACAAGGCCCCCACAAAGAGCATACCCACCAAAGCGGGAACATGCATCCGGGTCAAAACATAATCGGCGACAAGACACAAGAGTATCAATTCTGCAAGACTGAGCGCCATACAACACCTCCCCGGCCTCGATATGACCGGACTTTCCAAGGATTGCAGGAGTTATCAGCAAAACAGGGATGCTTTGCGGTTCTCAGTCTCAGGGAGTGAAGGCGAACCCCATCGCCTTGCATGCATTGTAGAAATTCATCAATTGCACGTCAAGCTGAGCTCTGGTGAGGGTGTACAAGAAATCCAAACTATGGATAATTAGGGGCCAGAGTAGGAGGCATGCATGGGTAACCTTTCCAGAATTCAACGCATTTGTGATGCCAATGGCATCTCCGGGTTTGAGGATGAGGTGGTGGCAACCATCAGAAATGAAGCAGAGGGCTTGGGAACATTCCAGGAAGACTCGCTTCGCAACCTGTACCTGTATGGACATGGGCAGGACACCAACATCCCGACTGTCCTCTTGGATGCCCATACCGATGAGGTTGGCTTCATGGTCAAGGCGATCAGGGACAACGGTATGCTTGAGTTCATTCCCATCGGTGGCTGGGTAACCACCAATATCCCGGCACACCGGGTTCGGGTGCAAACAGCAACCGGAAAAGTGGTGACCGGCATCATTGGCTCAAAACCCCCACACTACATGAGTGAGGCTGAGCGGAAGAGCACACCTGAGATCAGCAGCCTCTTCATCGACATCGGTTGCAGCAGCCGTGACGAGGTGCTCGCCCTTGGGGTGGACATCGCTTCTCCGGTCATTCCTGAGGCTCAATGCATCTACAATGAGGAGAATGGCCTGCTTTTCGGGAAAGCCTTTGACTGTCGCCTCGGGTGTTCAACCATCATTGACGTGTTGGAAGATCTGAAGGATGAAAACCTAAAGGTCAATCTGGTTGCCGGCTTTGCCAGTCAGGAGGAGGTTGGTTGCCGTGGTGCCCAGCTTACCGCCCGCAAGGTCAAGCCGGATGTGGCAATCTGCTTTGAGGGCAGCCCAGCCGACGATACGTTCCTTCCCGCCTACCAGCAACAAACCAAGGTTGGCAAAGGCCCTATGCTCCGTTTCATCGACTCACGGATGATCACCAACCCACGATTCCAGCAATTTGCCTTGGAGATGGCCCAAAAAGAGGGAATTCCCGTACAAAAAGGGGTTCGTGATGGAGGGGCGACCAATGCCTCAGCCCTGCATCTTGCCGAGCAGGGAATCCCGACGATCGTCATCGGAATCCCGGTCAGGTATGCACACACCCATTGGGGTGTCTCCAGCATGGTGGATATTGATGCGTCCATTGCCCTCGCACGAGCCATTCTGACCAATCTGGACAAGGCAGTCATCGACGCTTTCTAGACGGTTCGTTTTGACAAAGCCTTGCCTTGGGTGCAATACTTGGAGCAAAGGGAGAAAGAGCATGAACGAAGTCCAGCTGTGCCTTGCAGAGATGCGTACCTTTTTTGCCAGTGGAACAACCTTGTCCGTAGCTTGGCGAAAAGAGCAGCTCCTGAATCTGAAAAAACACATTCGTGAGTACGAAAAGCCCATCATGAATGCGCTCTTTGAGGATTTGGGCAAGTCGGACTTCGAGGCCTTCGCCTCCGAGATAGGCATTGTCTACCAGGAAATTGACAATCATGCCAGGCATCTTGAACGCTGGGCTGCAAAGAAGCGGGTGAAAGGCTCGCTGCTCTCGTTCCCCTCCAAGGCCTACACCATCGCCCAGCCCAAGGGTGTCGTGCTGGTCATGAGTCCCTGGAACTATCCGTTCCAGCTCAGCATCGCTCCCCTGGTCAGCGCTCTGGCTGCAGGCAACTGCATCATTCTCAAACCTTCCAGATACAGTTTTCATACCGCACAAGTATTGGAAGATCTGCTCTCCAAAACGTTTCCCAGTCACCATGTCGCCACCTTCCAAGGTGGCAGTGAGATGAACAAGGAGTTGCTCTCGCACCGCTTCGACCACATCTTCTTTACCGGAAGCCCAGAGGTGGGACGCATTGTGATGCAGGAGGCTGCAAAGAGACTGACTCCAGTCACCCTGGAATTGGGCGGCAAGAGCCCGGTCATCGTGGAAGCTGACAGCGATATAGACCTTGCGGCACGGAGAATCATCTGGGGCAAATGTCTCAATGCCGGACAGACTTGCGTTGCACCAGACTATGTTTTGGTTGACCAGAAAGTCGAAGAGCAGTTGCTGGAAGCACTCAAGAGAGCAGTGACTGCCATGTTCGGGACCGAAGCACTCCACCACAACGATTATCCGCACATCATCAACCAAAAGCATTTTTCACGCCTGATTTCCCTCTTTGATATGGGGAATCTTGCCTATGGGGGGCAAATAGATCCCAAGTCACTGCGGATTGCACCGACAATCATCACAGACCCCAAGCTCGATTCTCCGTTGATGACCGAAGAGATTTTCGGGCCCATCCTTCCTCTTGTCAGGTACGATTCCTTCGAACAAGCATTGGCGTTTGTGCAGAGCCGTGAACATCCTCTGGCTCTCTACCTTTTCAGCAACAACAAGGAACATCAGCAGCAGGTGGTGCAAACACTGCAGTATGGCGGTGGATGCATCAATGATGTGGTCATGCATCTCTCCAACTCCCATCTTCCCTTTGGGGGTGTTGGGCAGAGTGGCATCGGGTCCTATCATGCCAAGGATGGATTTCTCACCTTCAGCCATACCAAGAGCATCCTGCAGAGCTCTGCCCTTTTGGAAATCAAACTGCGATATGCGCCGTTCAGGGGAAAACTTGCCCTTATCAGGCGCCTGTTCCCATCATAGGAGGTCCCATGTTCAAGAAATGGATGGTAGGTGTACTGCTTTTGTTCTGCAGCATTTCAATGGTTGCAGCCTTTGATCTGAGTGAGGCTGATGCCTTGTATGATCGCGATGATTTCGCCCAGGCCAAAATCGCCCTGGAAGCCGAACGATCGAAGGCTGCCAACGGCAAGGAAGAAGCTGAGGTGCTTTGGAGGCTTGCCCGGGTAATGGTAGGCCTGGGGGATGATTTGGATGAGGAAGACAAGGACGGAAAATTCCGCCTGTACGAGGAAGGCGAAGCGTACGCTTTGCTGTCATTGGAGAAGGCTCCTTCGGCAATGGCGTATCTGTGGAAGTCCTCGAATTCTGGACGCTGGGGACAGACGAAGGGACCTTTGAATGCGCTTGGCAAGGCAAAGGGAATGCTTGGGGATCTGACCGAAGTGGTCAATACCTTCAACACCCTGGATTCGACCGAAACCTGGTATGTGCTTTCCAGCCTGTATGATGAGTTGCCCGGTGGCATGATCTCCTTCGGAGACAAGGAGTGGGCGATCAGCTACATGCGCATGGCAATGGACACCCTCACCAGCAAGGAGCTCTACCCCGGCCATTACAAGAAATTGGCAGAGGAGCTCTATGCGCGCAACTGGAGCGCTTCCAAACGGACAAAGGAACTGAAAAAGATGCAGGCCGATTGGCAGAAAGCTTCCACCAATCTTGAGCGGTATCGCTACTATGAGGGGAAGGACGGCGGAAACACCAAGCCTTTCTACTCATCGGTTCCGCTGACGGGCATGAGTGATCGGCAGGAAGCAGTGATGGTACTCTCCTATATTTTGGAAAAGTACAAGGTATTCCGTCCGATCAAGGCATCCGATACCGAGGAGATTGCCGAAATCGAAGCATTGCGGAGCAAATGGGTCTAGGGCAGCAAGGAGGGAAGGCAATCGCCTTCCCTCACTTCTGTTCATCAGTGCTTGAAGGGATTCTCCCCTTCATACAGCTGCTCTTCCTTCCGATTGAAGGCGATATCCTCTATTCCCAGATAGGAGAAGAGGGAAAACAACGTCTTCCCAGCATGGCCGTAGGCAAGCGCTGCATGATGTGGGTATGCCTTTCTCAGCAGTACATACCGATAGAAACGGGCCATCCCCTCGATGCCGATGATGCCGATGCTGCCGAAGCTGTTCGTCGGAACATCCAACACCTCGCCTTCCGCAACATACGCCTTCAACTCACCTCGGGCGTTCGACTGGAGTCGATAGATGGTGACCGGTCCACTGATCAGGTCCCCTTCCAAGGTACCACGCGTAATATCCGGCTCTTTCGCATCCGGCTCAAGACCACGCTTCATGATAAGCTGGTACCCCATGTGCGGATTGCGCAAAAGCGAGCAAGAAGTATTGCCGCAGTGGAACCCCATGAACAGATCATCATTGCGGTAGGACCGATGGGTCCTGATATGCTGTTCATACACGGGGGCGGGAACGGTGTTGTTGATGTCCAGCAAGGTAACCGGATGATCGGTCACACACAGTCCGAGATACTCACTGAGCGCCCCATAGATATCCACCTCACAGCTAACGGGTATTCCTCGTGAAGTCAGGCGGCTGTTCACATAGCAGGGAACAAACTTGAATTCGGTCTGGAAAGCCGGCCAGCACTTGTTGGCGAATGCAACATATGAGCGATCGCCCTTGTGCGCTTCAGCCCAATCGAGCAAAGTCAGCTCATATTGTGCAAGCCTGGGAAGGATCCCCTCATAGGGGCTGGAACCGATTTCCTTCGACATCTCCTCAACCAAAGCTGGGATGCGGTCATCACCTGCATGCTTGTTGTAGGCGACCAACAGGTCGAGCTCACTGTTCTCCTCAATCTCCACCCCAAGGTCGAAGAGACCTTGGATTGGTGCATTGCAGGCAAGAAAATCCTGGGGCCGAGGTCCGAAGCTGATGATCTTCAGCTGTTTCAGGGAAAGAACCGCACGTGCAAGCGGTATGAATTCCTCGATCATTGCAGCAATCTCTCGGTCAGATCCCACCGGATACTCAGGAATATGGGCTTTCAGGGAACGAAGGTGCAGGTTATAGGAGCAGTTGAGCATGCCGCAAAAGGCATCACCACGCCCGTCGTACAAATCACCGTCCCCCTCGGCAGCGGCAACATACATCACCGGCCCATCAAAGTATTTTGCCAGCAACGTTTCGGCTGTCTCCGGCCCAAAATTGCCCAGGTAGACAACCAGGGCATTCACCCCGTGCCGGGCAAGATCTTTCAGGGCATTGCGCATATCCATTTCACTCTCAACCGTGACAGGACACTCATACAGCTCGCCGTCGTAGGCCTTTTTCACTGCCTTTCGCCGTTTCTCCGACAAGGTGATGGGAAAACAATCCCTGCTCACCGCCACCAGCCCCATATGCACGTTTGCCATGTTCTGCATAGCGTTCTCCTTTGTTACTTGTTCTGCCCGTAGTAGGCTTGTGCCCCATGTTTGCGCAGATAATGCTTGTCCAGCAAGGCTTGGTCCATGGCTTCATGATCCTGCCTTCCCAAGAGGATGGTATGGTACGCCATCATCGCGACCTCTTCCAGGACTACGGCATACTCCACTGCCTTATGGGCATTCTTTCCCCAACAGAACGGACCGTGGCTCTGTACGAGGACAGCAGGCACTGCCAGCGGGTCGAGACCTTCGAACCGTTCGACGATCACCTTGCCGGTTTCCCACTCGTACTCACCCTTGATCTCTTCCTCAGTCATTGCCCGGGTGCAGGGAATCTCACCATAAAAATAGTCGGCATGGGTCGTCCCCAAGGCAGGGATCCCCCGTTTGCTCTGAGAGAAGATGGTTGCCCAACGGCTGTGGGTATGCACTATCGCATTCACCGTGGGAAAATGGTTGAACAGATATCGGTGGGTAGGGGTATCAGACGAGGGATTGCAGGTCCCTTCCACACGTTTTCCTGTTTTCAGATCAACCACCACCATGGAGGATGGGGTCAATTCAGCATAGGGAACACCACTGGGCTTGATCACCATCAACTCCCGGTTCTCATCGACTGCAGAGACATTGCCCCAGGTAAAGGTTATCAGCTTATGTTGTTCAAGCAGCAAATTTGCCGCACAGACTTCCTCTTTCAGGTTTTCCAGCATAGTCACTCCTCTTGGAATTTGTTCAAAAAACAGTGTGTTCCAAGCCAAGGCTGTTGTCAAGGCCAACCAGATTTGTTGTCAGGCAAGGTTTTCATTCTGGGAAAAAACTCGTATGATACGCGGTATGGAGACACGAAAGAGACCTTTCACTATCCCGGTGCTGGCCTGGACACTACGAGCCGTCATCATGGGATGTGTGGTCGGACCGGCAATAGCATTGCTTACCTACTTGGTCGCACTGGCCAGCAACATCCGAGCCGCAAATCCCCTTGTGCTGTGGGCAATCCCTGTCGGAGCATTGGTTACCGCCTTACTCTACCAGAAAATCGGTCCCTATCTGAAAGAAGGTAGTTCCCAAGTCATCGATATGATCAACCAGGGTATCCTGGATATCGCCCATCCCACAAGCATCGGGTACAAACAGGATCATAGCGCACATCAGCAAAGGATCTCCTCCAAAATGATCCCTTTGTTGTTGGTGAACACTTTCATCACCCACCTTGTTGGAGCTTCGGGGGGCAAGGAAGGGGTTGGAGTACAGATCGGAGCCTCCATCGGCAGCATCATGGGACGGATTGAGGAACGGGTGCTGAACTCTCCGAAACCTATTCACCAAAAAGGCATCTGGCTGATCAGTGGAGCTGGTGCGGCTTTCGGGGCCTTGTTCAACGCTCCGATTGCGGGAACCCTTTTCGGCATGCAGTTTTCCAACCCCAAGGTAAACAGGACCGATGCCCTGCTTCCCTGTCTGGTCGCATCCTTCACCGCTTGCATCGTAAGTCAGGCGATGAACATGAAAACCTTGGTTCCAGTCAAAGCAACATCCTTTGCACTGGATCTGAAAACCATCGCCATGCTGTTGATCCTCTCCCTCATCATGGGGCTGGCGAGCCGGCTTTTCTGTCATCTCATCCACCTCACCAAGGCTTTCTTCATCAAGATGACGCCAAATCCGTACAAGAAAGCAGTGCTGGCAAGCACGATGTTGCTTCTTGCATCCCTCATCATCAACGGGATCAGCGGAAGTTCTGCATACAATGGGCTCTCCATCAACCTGATTCTCGAAGCCGAATACGGTACGACCAGTGCCCTCGCGCCCTTGTACAAGCTCATCCTCACCGCCCTTACCATCGGCAGCGGGTTTGTCGGAGGTGAAGTGATACCCATTCTGGTCATCGGCGCAACCACCGGTTCACTCTTTGCATCATTCATGCCCATCCCTGTCTCCGCTCTCTCCATGTTTGGGGCCATCGGGATGCTCAGTGGATCCACCAAGCTTCCCCTTGCTTGTTTTGTCCTGGGGCTTGAGCTCTATGGATTCGGCAACCCCACTGCACTTTTTCTGGTCTGTTCGGCATCGTTCATCTTCAGCGGCAGGTTGAGCATCTACGAGCGGCAGATCATCCCCGACGGGCTGGATGCCAGCTGGGATGTCTAGGATCTGGGTTGACAAAAGGTACATGGGTGCTTAATATATGAATATCCAATCATATATTGATATTAGAGGCTCCTATGGATACTACCAGAACTTATCGCATTGAAAACCTAGATTGTGCAGCCTGTGCGGCGAAACTCGAAACCACCATCTCCAAGCAACCCGGTGTTGACCAGGTTGCCCTCAATTATCTCGGAAAACAGCTGACCATTGAAGCAAACCAATCCATGGGACCCTCCTTCTGGAAGAAACTGGAAGAGACCATTCTGCAAGAAGAACAGGATGTGCGGCTGACCGAACTGCAAGACCAGCAGATGCGTACCTACACGTTCAGCGGCATTGACTGCCCGGTGTGTGCACAAAAAGTGGAGGAAGCGCTTCGCACATCCGATGGGGTTCTTGAGGCACAGGTTGATTTCGCAGCCAAGCAAGTGAGAATCAAAACAGAGGGGCAAAAGGACCAAGCGTTTCATGACCAACTCATTGCAAAAGCAAAAAAAGTGGAGCCATCGCTTGTGCTGAAGGCTGACCAGCCGATGCAACCGAAGGTGATGAAATTCAAGATCCATCGGCAGGTCAGATTCTGGCGAATCGTGTTCGCTTTGCTCTTCTTTGCTGTGGGGCTCGCCACACAGTACGCTCCCCTGTATTTGGTCAGCTATCTGATTGCAGGCTATGATGTTCTGGCGAAAGCAGGTCGGAATCTGTTGCACCTCCGTCTCTTTGACGAGTATTTCCTGATGAGCATCGCTACCCTTGGGGCAGTGGCCATCACCGAGTATGGAGAGGCTGCTGCCGTCATGCTCTTCTATCTTGTGGGTGAGTTCTTCCAGGAGACCGCCGTCACCAAGAGCAGGGATTCGATCGTGGAAGCCTTGCATCTCAAAAGCGAGGAAGCCCGCGTGGTCACCGCTGAGGGCACGGCTGTGGTGCACCCCACCCAAGTGGCTCCCGGCACTACAATACGGGTGTTGGCAGGCGAGAAGATCCCCCTGGATGGAACAGTGGTGCAGGGAAGCAGCACACTGGACACCCAGAGCCTGACAGGGGAATCCCTGCCTTTTTCCTGCGAACGTGGGGATGAAGTGCTCAGCGGTTCGGTCAATCTGAGCGCAAGCTTGGATATCCTGACCACGAAGGCGTACGAAGAGAGCACTGCCACCAAGATTCTCCATCTGGTGGAAGAATCGTCAGCGAGAAAGGCCCCCACCGAACGCTTCATCACCACCTTTGCGCGGTACTATACCCCTGTTGTCGTGGTGCTGGCCCTTGCATTGGCCCTTGTTCCTTCCCTGTTCACCGGTGACTGGGGAACCTGGACCTATCGTGCCTTGGTGTTCCTGGTGGTAAGTTGTCCTTGCGCACTGGTCATCAGTGTTCCCTTGACCTTTTTCAGCGGCATCGGTCGTGCCGCACGCGAAGGCATGCTGGTCAAGGGAGGGAACTATCTGGAAGCATTGGCAAAAGCCGACACCCTGGTCTTTGACAAAACTGGAACACTCACCCGCGGCGTTTTCTCTCTGACTGGAATCCAGAAACCTGACGACTCCCCCTTCGAAGATTCCTATCTGCTCGCACTTGCTGCCTCGGTGGAGCGCCAAAGCACACACCCCTTGGCCAGGGCATTCGACGCAGTGTCGACCCAGTTCGAAGCCACTGAAGTCAAGGAGTTTGCCGGAAAGGGACTTACGGCTACCGTCGACGGGCTGGGCATCGCCGCAGGGAATGCTGCACTGATGCATGATCTCAAGATTCCCCTGGGCTCACAATCCAATGTGCAGACATCCATCCATCTGGCTATTGAGGGCAAAGTTGAGGCAGTTTTCCTGCTGGAGGATACGCAAAAAAGCAGCGCTCCTTCCATGATGCAAGGCCTCCGGGGTCTGGGAATCCGCACCATCATCATGCTCAGCGGCGATACGGAGGCCCAGGCCCGAAAGGTCAGTGATTCCCTCGGTCTCGATGGATGGTATGCAGGCCTGCTTCCGCACCAGAAACAACAGCAGCTCGAGATACTCGCACAAGAGCATCCGAACCTTGTTTTCATCGGGGATGGGATCAATGATGCCCCCTCGCTTGCTTCAAGCAAGGTTGGTGTTGCCTTCGGTGCCAAAGCAAGTGATGCAGCAATCGAGAGTGCCGATGTCGTCATCCTCAGGGATGATCTTTCGGTTGTCACCCGACTGCTGGACATAAGCCGGAAGAGTGCATCCATTGTACGGCAGAATATCGTGCTTGCACTTTCGGTGAAGGCACTTGCCCTGGTGCTGGGTGCTCTGGGCTTCGCTTCCATGTGGATGGCTGTCATTGCCGATACGGGTCTGACCATCGTTGCGGTGCTGAACTCCTTGCGTATTCTGCTCAGTCGTCCCTCTCGTTGATTATCAAGTCCATGTGTGATATCGTTGCACAGATTGGTTGAAGGATTTACAGCATGAACGAGAAGATGACACGAAATATCGGCATTATGGCACATATCGATGCAGGCAAAACCACCACCACCGAACGGATTCTCTACTATACCGGAGAGAACCACCGGATTGGGGAGGTGGACAATGGCGAAGCTACCATGGACTTCCTGGAACAGGAACAGGACAGGGGCATCACCATTGCCAGCGCGGCAACCACCTGCTTTTGGAAGGATTACCAGATCAATATCATAGATACCCCGGGACACGTGGATTTCACCGCTGAGGTGGAGCGATCCCTTCGCGTCCTGGATGGTGCGGTCATGGTGGTTTGTGCCGTAGGAGGGGTGGAACCCCAGACAGAGACCGTTTGGCGGCAGGCCGACACCTACCGCGTTCCCCGCATTGCATTCATCAACAAGATGGATCGCCTGGGGGCAAACTATGCGGAGGCGGTCAACGAGATCAAGACCAAACTTGGTGCGAATCCGATCCCGCTTTTCATTCCAGTCGGTTCCGAGCAGAATTTCAGCGGCATCATCAATGTGTTGACCAAGACGTATCTAGTCTACAGTCAGGATGATCAGGGCAAGACCTTCACCGAAGAAGCAGTTCCCCCTTCCATGGTCGAAGAGACTGAACTGTGGTATGACAAGCTGATAGACAGTGTCTCCTCCTTCAGCGATGAGATCACTGAGCTCTACTTCTCCGGAGAACCGATCGGCATCGACCTCATCAAGAGAACCATCAAGCAAGCAACGATCGAACGGCTGGCCTTGCCGGTCTTTGTCGGCTCTTCGCTCAAGGATATCGGGGTGCAGGCTCTGCTCGACGGGATCGTCGACTACCTGCCCTCCCCTTCCGAAGTTCCCCCGATCAATGGGATTCACCTCAAGACCGAGAAACCTGTCGAAATCCCGTATGCCAAGGAAAAACCGCCGTTGGCCCTGATCTTCAAGATCCAGGTCGATCGCGAATCCGGTCCGATGACCTTCATCAGGGTGTACAACGGAACCATCCGCAAGGGCACTGCCCTGATGAACATCACCAAGAAGAAGCGCGAGCGCGTCAACCGCATTCTGCGCATGCATGCCAATCGCAGTGAGGAACTGAGTGAACTCGAAGCGGGTGACATCGGGGTGATCATCGGTTTCAAGGAAGGCCGGACAGGAGATACCATCGGCAGTGAAGGTGCACAGATTCTCCTCGAAGAGATGCACTTCCCCATCCCGGTCATCTCCGTGGCAATCGAACCGAATACCCTCAGCGATGGGGACAAGCTTCGCGCTGCCCTATCCATCCTTGCCCAGGAAGATCCCACCTTCACCTACCGCGATGACGAGGAAACCGGCCAGCTGGTGATCAGCGGCATGGGTGAGTTGCATCTGGATGTGCTGGTCACCCGCCTTACCAAGGAGATGAAGATTCAGGCAAGGGTGGGCAAACCGCAGGTTACCTACCGTGAATCGGTCACCAAGCGTTCCTCCGGTACGGAGACTTTCTCCAAGGTACTGGCCGGAAAAGAGAATGCGGCTGGTTTGGGCATCACCATCAAGCCGCTCCCCAGTGGCAGCGGCAACCGCTATGTGTGCAGTGCAAAGGTGCGCGGTATGGCCGATGAGTACTATGAAGCCATCAAGCGAGGCATCACCAATGCATTCAAGGGCGGCATCCAGTTCGGGTATGAGGTCTGCGATCTGGAAGTGGATGTCACCTCCATCGAGTACAATGAGTTGACCGCTTCAACCTTTGCTTTTGAGGCGTGTGCAGCCATGTGCTTCGACAAGGTTGCCAGAACGGCCGATCCCGTCATGATGGAACCGGTGATGAAGCTGACAGTCATCGTGCCTTCGCAGTATGTGGGTGAGGCCATCTCCTCAGTTACCAGCAGGAACGGTTTGGTGCACAGCATCGAGAGCAGGCCGGCCAGTGAGCAAATCCATGCCCAGGCCCCCTTGGCCCAGTTGTTTGGGTATTCGACTGCTCTCCGATCGGCAACACAGGGAAGAGGCACCTTCTCCATGGAGTTTGACCACTACGAACCGAAAACACGCTGATAGTACCGAAATTGGTCAAATCGACGGACCGAAACCTTGCGCCAAGTTACAATACATGGCTATATTGTATTATAACCAGTGAAAATAAAGGACTGTGGGAGGTAGTGAAGGTTCACGAAAGCAAACAGTCTGGGAAATTGCATATACAACAGAGGAGTACAACATGGCGAGAACTTACAATTTGCAGGACATTTTCGCAAGAAATCTCAAGGAACGCAGACGCAAGCTGTCTTTGACACAGGCACAACTTGCAGAGAGGATTGGCGTTTCCACTTCATTCGTTACGGAGATCGAGACATCAAGGAAGGCACCGTCATTTGCAACCATTGAGAAGATCAGTGCAGCACTCGATGTTCCCTGCTGGACATTTTTCTGCGAAGACGGGGACAAGCTTCCCAATGATGTGACCGTAATGGATCAGTTTGCCTACAAATTGAAGCAGGACATCGGCCATATCATTGATGTGAATGTCAGCATGACCCGCTAGGGAAACCAGCGCATTTTTTCTCTTTGATGCATAGGCAGACGCCTCTGATTTGGCGTCTGCCTTTTTTGTGCGTCCAAAGAATTCTTT
>RZYT01000218.1 GCA_009930195.1 Spirochaetia bacterium
TGGGTGATGATTCCCCGATAGGAAGCCTCATTCACCAGGAACAGGCCGAATACCGCAAGGTCGCCTCGCAGATAAATCTGGAGAAAGGAGATCGCCACGTACACAAAGACACTGATGATGATGACCAGAAAGTTGCTTTCTCGAATCGAATGCTGTTCGCCGATTGCACTCTGCTCGTACAACAGTTCGAATGTATAGCGCAAAGGATGGAACATCAGCAGGGGTGCAAAATAGGGAAGCGAAGGATACATATGATGCAGTATGATATCCAGGCCACTTCCTGCAATCAGGATGAAGATGATCGAACGCCACAAGGACTTCACCCGCTTCTGCCTGCTCGTGTCTTCAAGCCCCCTCTGATATCGGTACAGCAAGACCAGGATACCAGTCATGTAAGAAAGGTAGTAGCAATAGAAAAACCAGTCCCAGAACGATTGACCTGCCATATTTACCAAACCATAGGCTGTTCGGGTAAGGAGGTAGGCATCAGGATTGAAGAACAAAGGGAAACTGTTGGCCAAGACTGTCAGGAAAGCAGGAATATACAGCAACACACTCAGAAATTTCCTGCGATGAAAAGAAGCATTGCCGGTGAGGACCAGGACGAAGTGAAGCAAGAGGGCATACAGTGTCCCCCACCCCAAGGCGGCGATGCGCATCCACATCTCTCCAGCTGTATCAGAAGTGGCCAAGCCTGCCATACCCAGGCCCACCGTCCATAAAGAGACTGCGGCCGAAAGCACACCATAGAGCCTGTTGGCCAAAGGCTTGGGAGCCTTCAGCAACAAGTAGATGCTGCTGCCAAGCACGTTGATGGCAACAAAGAAGTACAGCAGCGAAAACACCGAGGTTGTCAGCAAGGCAAAGTTCCTCCTCTTCGCGGGTCAAACCTAGGGACTATTCTAGTGCTCATGAAGAGAAACTACAAGTGTTGTCATTTGTATCTATTTATATTGTAAATATATATCTAGGTTACGTAACCAAGAGGAATTGAACGATACCTTCACGCTATCTGTCACCCAAGATATCGAGCGTGGCGATCACCCTCCCGCTGACCGAACATCCCACGGCTCTCAACGAATGGGTGCCTGCCGGCAGATACAGCAGGCACCTGCCCAGATAGGGCCCTTGGCAGAGGGAGAGCACCTTCTGCCTTCCTGTATCCACCAACACCAGCTTGTACTGGTCAGAGTCAACCAAAACATCCAGGCCAAGGGAAACCAAGCACGGCTGGCTGCATGAAATGCGATGAATCGTATCCACACCCGAAAAATCCCTGAACGAGAGCCAAACCTCATCAGAGCTTTGGTCGAAATCCCTGGCACGGTAAAAGTAGGAGTCTGCAGGATTGACCAACCGGCTCTCATCGTTGAACAACGGAGTGCAATCCTGTGGATGATTGATGTCAACGGGGAACGAACAGGAAGCAAAGAGAAGACTGAGGAAAAGCAACAAGGCCAAGCGAGTGAATGATTTCATGAAGGAACCTCTCCGAGTGATATGTGATGCACTGAGTGTGGGGAAACCGGAGCCGAAAAGCACTCGGAAATGTTTCGTATTGAGGGTCAACTACGAGACACTATTGCCTTCAGAGGATGCAGATGATAGGCTTCAGAACCATGAGGCATGTCATCCTTTTGGCCTACATCCTGATCTTCTCCACAGGCTTCGCCTCCCTTGCCGGGTTGGCGGTCATCGCCAGCCGACTCTCCCACCCCTTTGCAAAACGCATGATCGTGGTGCAAGGAGTCTTTCTTGCCAACCTTGCCCTTGTTGCGCTCTACTACTATCTTGCCCAGGTGCTTAGCATGGTGGGAAGTGATTCCACTCTGGAGTTCTGGTTCGGCCTGGTTTCCACCTTGCTTGGCATCCTCTTGTATGTGAGCCTCTGGTACCTGCTCAGGCTGAAGTCCTTCAGCGCAGGACCCCAGACTCTTCGCCAAGCGGTCTGGATCCTCATCGCTTCTACGATTGCCATCCATAGCCTGCACCTTGCAGATACCCTTGGCCTGGGCTTGGCCTTTGTCCATACATCACTGTTTCAGATAGCAACCTACCTCTGCATTGCCTTAACGCTGTTGTGCATCGGGCTCCTTCTGCTTCTGGGTATCCGGAAAGCCGATCATCCTGCCCAAAGACTTCTGTTTGGAGGCATCGGCATCAGCTGCCTGCTCTTCGTCCCCCTCTCGGCAGTAGAGTATCTGCTTGCCACTGCAAGGTCTTTCTCGTACCAACCGCTCTCGCTCGAGTATGTGGTCAACCTGCTGATCAACATCACCATCCTGCTCGCTGCAGTCAAGGTATTGGAAAAGCAAAGCGGCAGCGCTTCCGCATTCGGCCAGCTCTCCGAGCAGACGGCACAGCGCTTCTCGCTCACCCAACGCGAGCAGGAGATGGCCACCCTCATCGCCCAGGGACTCACCAACAAGGAGATCGCCTTCAAGCTGGGTATCTCCGAGGCAACGGTACGCACCCACATCTACAATCTCTTCCAGAAGGTGGGGGCCCAAAGCCGTATTGAGTTGCTCAACCTCCTGCACGACTAAGGCCTACGAAGAAGTACTGTGGCCCCACCAGACAAACTCAACCACCCTTCTGATGGAAGAAGCAACGGCCATCTCCCAGACTGTGAGTACCACAATTCAAGGAGATACCCATGGCACATCGTTTTCACCGCTTCTCTCTGTCCATCACCATCGTCGCAGTCCTGCTGCTCATCGCCTCCTGCACCCATGCCCCGAAGCTCTATGACCAGGAGGGCAACAAGCTGGACCTGGCGATCAATAGAGCCGAGTGGGTCCCGATCAACGGCACCCGGCAGCGCATCTACCTTGCAGGAACACGCAAGGAGAACCCCATCCTGCTTTGGCTGGACGGGGGACCCGGCGGCTCTGAGCTTGCATGGGTGCGCACCTACCTCGGAGCCTTGCACGAGCACTTCACCATCGTCTGCTGGGACCAGCGGGGAACCGCGGCAAGCTATCGTGCAGGAAAGCAAGGGCTTGCGGTCGAAGACTTCACCGAGGATGTCATCGCCCTCTCAGAGTATCTTGCCCAAACCTTCGGCCAGAAGAAGATTTTCTTGCTCGGGCACTCCTGGGGAGGCTTTCTCGGTTCTCTTGCCGCACAAGAGAGGCCACAGCTCTACCATGCCCTCATTGCGGCCCACCCGCACGTGAACTCCACAGAGAACGATACCATCGGCTATCATATGATCTTGGAAGGGGCGAAAGCCCGTGGGGATGAGAAGACGGTGAAGAAACTCATCAGTATCGGAGAACCTCCCTATGAGTATGTCGATGATGAGGGCATCACCAAAGGTGACGGCGAGGCATACTATGCGGTGCTGTCCAGACTCTACTCCTACAGCCCATCTGCTCCCTCAGACTCCAATTTCCGCTCAGAAAAACTCTTTCTTGCCCCTCAGCATACCCTCATCAACCGCATCAATCTGGTACGGGGGGTAATACAGGGCGTACAGGTAGTCTATCCACAAATCAGGCATCGCAGTCTGGAAGATGAAGCTCTTGCATTTGACATCCCGCTGGTCGTGATCAATGCCAACTATGATTACAGTTGCGTGGCAGCCATCACCGAACGCTGGTTCTCCAAAACAAGCGCTCCAAGCAAGCACTATCTCTGGCTTGGGAACTCAGGGCACAATGGCATCTACACAGAAGCAGAGGCCTTCATAGGCTTCATGAGAGATGAGGTACTGCCATTGGAGACGTGATAAAGGTTTACAAGATTTTGTAAACTTTTAGCCAATAGTTTACAAGATTTTGTAAAC
>RZYT01000219.1 GCA_009930195.1 Spirochaetia bacterium
CGCCAAAGATGTTCCAGGTCTTCTCATACTCCTTGACCATCTTTGTGTTGACGGCAATGCCGGTAGCTCCGATGTAATACGGGACCGAGTACTCCATATTCGGATCGTAGTATGCTTTTTCCTTGGCAAGATCGGTGATGTATTGCAGATTGGGCATCTTGGACGTGTCCAGTTTTTCCAGCATTCCGAGGTTCTTCATGATCGAGACATAGTCGCCGGACGGGAAGATGACATCGTAGCCGGCATCGCCGCTTGCCATCAGCTTGGCGAACATCTCTTCGTTGGAAGCGAAGTAGTCGAGCACCACATCAACCCCATACTCTTTCTCAAACGATTCGATGACTGAATCGGGAGTGTAGTACGACCAGTTGTAGACGTACAGCTTCTTGCTGCCGGTGGTGTTTTTCGCATCGGCGTCAGAGCTCTTGGAGCAGCCGAGGAAGAGGGACGAGGCCAGGACAACCAGGCCCAGTGCCAGGATGAAGTGCTTGGTGGTAGGTTTGCTCATGGCGAAACCTCCTGTGAAAATGGTATCTGCCCGTCCAGGTCAACATACGCCATTCCCTGGATCGGTGGTAGAAATGAAGCCTTGGAGCCAAGGCACAGCATGAGATTCTAGGCTGGAGTGGAGAGGAGAAGATTGGATTGTACGTTCGTCGTGGTGTGCATCAGTTTCTCCTGTTGAATCAGCCCCATAATTGGGTATTTCGGGGTGTGAGTCAATTACCTGATGGGTGAAATCAGCAAAAAGGCAACAATTTTTTCAACCCGTCTTTTGGTGTTGCCAAAACTCCTGTTATCGCCGATACTTGCGTGAAAAAGACCATGAATAGACAGCACTATACACAGCAGGAAACCAACCTGCATACCCACAGTTATTTTTGTGGACACGGAACAGGGACCATCGCAGAGTACGTCGCCGAGGCAGAGAAGCAGGGAGTGCATCTGCTTGGCTTCAGCGAGCACTGCCCCGTTGTGGACAACCGATGGAGTCGCAGCCGTATGGCGCTTGAGCAGATGAGCATCTACGAAGAGGATATTGCCAGGGCCAAGGAAGACGCTTCACTCCCTCTTCTCACCGGCTATGAGTGCGACTATCTGCCTCAGTATCGCTCCTATTACCAAGAGATTGCTGAACGTGTGGACTATCTGATCTGTTCCATCCACGATCTCTCCTTCGACCTTGAGAGGGAGTATTCGCTCTTCTGGAATACCCTCACCAAGGAAGACCTGCATCTGTATGCAGACCTCTACTGCCAGGCACTTTCTTCCGGTCTCTTTCTCTTTGGCGCCCACCCGGATGTCTTTGCCTACAACTACCATACCTGGGATAAGGAAGCTGAAGCGTGCAGCAGGGCCATCATCGAATGTGCCGTCGCCATGGATGTTCCCTTGGAGATCAATGCCAACGGTATGCGCAAGCGAAAGGTGGACACCCCGCTCGGACAGCGCTACTCCTATCCCATCTCGGAGTTCTGGCAGATTGCCAGGACCTACCCGCTGAAGGTGGTCACCAACAGCGATGCCCACGCCCCCTTTGAGGTGAATGCTGGCAGGAAGGAGTGTTTCGATTTTGCTTCTGAAGCCGGCATCTCGTTTGTCTCCTACCAGATGGAAGATTCCACGCTGAAGGTAGTCAGTTCCCAGCCCGCTGTTCTAGACAACGGACGCACATAACCGCTTCGGGCACTGAGGAGAGCCTTTCTGCTGAGATTTCCTCGTTGCAGACAGGGCAGAACCCATAGGTACCGGCCTCAATCCGATCAAGCGCATGCTCCAACCGTATGATTCTCTTCTGGTTGAGCCTCTGTACGTGCTCCTGCACCGCTTTCTCGCCCAATGCTTCCATGCGTGTCACGCGTCCCAAGCTTACCGAGGGAGCAATCACCTGTGTCTGTTCGGTCAGGTACGCATCGGTGTCCCGAAGAGAGGCGATCAAGGTCAGGATGAGCTTTCTTTGGGTTTCCAAATTTTGTCCGGTCATGATTGTTCCATTTCCTTCTCTGCTGATGAAAATGGCGTGAGAACCAGCAGGATGATCATCAGCACACACCACAGCAAGCCAAGGATTCCTGTTCCCTTGTACGAGCCGAAGAACCGGTGTATCACGCTGAAGATCCACGGTCCGATGGCACTGCCTGCCACGATGACCGACATGGCGAATCCGCTGATCTGGCCAAGGTGTTTGCGACCGTACAGTTTGGGCCAGGTAAGGATGTTGAGCATCCCGAACAAACCACCCCCAATTCCGAAGCCCAGTATCGCCAAAAGATCACCGAGCGGGGAACCCAGGAAGAGCAGGGAGATCGAGGCGACAACCAATGAGGCAATAAACCCTGCATAGATGGATTTCATGCCCACCCGGTCGGTAAGGTAACTTCCCAGAAAACGGGCGAGGACCGAGACCACCGAAATGGGAAGAAAGATTCTCACGGCTTGGTTTGCATCGAAGCCGACCTCTTGGTAGAGGCTGGTGATGTGAAAGGTGAAGGCCGTGTTGAAGAGGCTCCAGAATCCAAGAGACGCAAGAATGAGGTAAAAGGTACGATCTTTCCTGGCTTGCTTCAGGTCTTTCTCTACTTTTGCATCAGGCACTTTTTGAGCTTTGGCACTCGAAATGCGTTTTATTCCCTGTTCCACTTCCAGACCGCATGTGGTAGGTTCAGCTCGGAAGATGAGAAGTACAAAGGGGAAGAAGAGGAAGAGCAGGATGAAGGCCAAGCTGATGAGCGCTTGTTGCCATCCCCATCCGTTGATGAGCATCTGCAGTGGCTGGGGGGCATAGGAAAAGCCGAAGGCGGTGATGATGCCCATCAACCCCACCGCAAGCCCCCGACGGGGGCCGAACCACTTGGCAACCATGCCTCTGGAGACCAGGGTGAGCACCCCCTGTCCGAAGAACCGTATGCCCAAAAAGCCCAGGATGGTAACCGCAAGGGTTGCCATGCCCATGGGAAGGCCAAGGGAGGAGAGGGCTTGGGAGACCGGGAGGGCATAGGCAAGCAAGAAGAGGAAGCCACTGAGAAACAGGCTGGCAAAGGCAGCCACGATACGAGCTCCATAGCGGTCAAACAAGACTCCTGCGTAGGGGATGATGAGGCTGCTGATAAGCGTTCCCGCCATATAGGCTGAGGAGATGCCGACTCGGCTCAGGCCGAGGGCCTCCATGAGATGGTCGGTGAATACAGACACTCCCATCGTCTGGCCCGGGATGGATGCAAGCACCCCGATCGATCCTGCCAGGAGGATGATCCAACCGTACTAGAAGGGAAGAGGAGGAATACGTGAGAGAAACGGGACACTGGGTGCAGTATCCTTGGCATGGTGCATGGACAACTCCTAAGCTGAAATGAAGGCACAGTATGGATGCTTTCCCCTGTTGCTGCAACCACGGAAAGAAAGTTCGGGAGCAGAGGCAACTGCCCCTGCTCCCGAGAGAGCTCCCTGATAGGGTGGCTACACGAGGTTCTGAGACTTGAGGAAGTCAGCGGCAACCTGTTCCACTGCCTTTCCTTCCACGTCCACCAGGTAATTGAGCTCGGTCATGGTAGCATCATCGAGTTTGCCTGCAAGCATATTCAGTACATCCTTGAGTTCAGGGTGCTTCTCCAACACTTCCTGGCGCACGATTGGTGCTGCATAGTAGGGAGGGAAGAAGCCAAGGTCATCAGTGAGAACCTTGAGGTTGTACTGCTTGATCGGGCCATCGGTGGCGAATGCGTTGGTGACATCCATGTCTCCGCGTCCGATCGCCTGATACTTCAAGGAGGCATTGAGCTTCATCGGGTC
>RZYT01000220.1 GCA_009930195.1 Spirochaetia bacterium
GCAAGGACCTGCTTGCGTTTATCCTTCTTGCTCATCCCTTCCTTGAACTGATAGAAGGAACTCTTCTTCTCCTCATGCTCAATCCTGTGAACCAGCAGGTCCACGATCCGGTCCTTGTTCTTCGCCCTCCAGGCTATCACCTGCTCATCCAAGCCGCTGGGATGGCGTTCCATCCACTCCTGAACCTGGTTTCGGGTGGGAATGATGCGCTCCTCAGCCCCGCTGAGCTGCGCCATGAGATGAGTCATGTCCTCAAGAAAATCGAGGGTGAAGGAGCACTCCTGGCCCAGCAGGATCTTGCGAAGCAGCAACAAGGGTGATGAGATCACCGTCTGCCCTTTTAGGTTCATGTCCTCGAAGCTCTTGCCTTCGTTGTCGAGATAGTCCATGAGCCGTAGGTAGGCCATGGAGGTGCTCATCAGCTTGTAATAGTCCTGTTCTGTCTGTTCCTCACCGGTATAATATGCCCATGCTTTGGGATACTGCTGCTGCATGACAGCTGAAGTTTGCTCACGAAGCAGTGCAAGCATAGCCGCATCTTCAAGCTTTTGGTCAAGGAACAAGTCGATAATCTGAGGATTGTCGGCCTTCATCTTGGCGACAAGTTCTGCAATGCGTTCTGTATGTCTATTCATGCCATAAAGATACAGGGATAACTTATCAAGTGTCAAGGTTTAGGTATAATTTGTTCTAATATAGTAAATTATAACTCTTGAAAAGAAGTAATTTTCTTTGGCGCCACCGATACATTTACTTTCATCATTGTACTGCCTGAAGTGAGAATCATTATTCCACTATTTCATAAGACAATTCGTATTTGCTGATTTCATCACCAACGGTTTCACCTGATCCTTGAACTAAAAATTGCAACCATAAATCAGCATGGGGAGTATAGGATAACTCCTCATAATCAGTGCCATCTCTGTAATCAATCAGTCTCGGGAGCGTTGTCATGCTTGAAACATCCCACGTCGAGTTGGAAAGCAAAAATGGGTAGAAGACCAGTTGCAGGTCATCTTCCAGACCAGACAATTTGAAATAGTACATTTCCCCTTGATTAACTCGCAATTTCCAATAGTCCTTATCACCAGCAACAGAAATTCTCCCTTTGACCGTTGATGCAACCATCGGATTTGCTGTTTCAAAAGAGTCATTCGGCTCAGTTTCCGAAATATAAAAATCTTCACAACCGGCAAGCACCATGCACAGAATCAATGGTAGCAGTATCTTGGTGATTCCCTTCATAGCAGACCCTCCTGCCACTTTCAGTGTCCTATGGCTTTTCGGATTTGTCAGCTGGGACACCACCCCCTTTTGCATTGGTTGTTTGCTTGTACTGAATGTTGCCGGTCCCGTCCCAAAGCAGTATCTTGACACTGTCAGGCTTTGCTTGCCTTGACTATTGTCCATAAACGACGTATCAATAGATGCGTATATACGAATATATCCGAGGTATCATGTTACAATTTCATACACCGTCCTATGCGGACAAAGCGCTTTTTCCCTCGTACAGCAAACACTTTGCCTACGAGTATTTTTTTTCCTATGTAGCTCTCTGGGCCGATGCAATCGGGATTACCATCTGCAAGACAGACACCGCACTCTATTTGCATCTTGAGGAAGACGACTGCTTCCTGCTGCCCATAACGGATGACCTTCCCAAAGCCATCGCTGAATTGGAAAAGCATTGCCAGGAGAGCGGTCAGCGGTTTCACTTGGAATGCGTCCCCATGGATGAGGCCAAGCAATTGGAAGCCATGGGCTACACCATCGAGCATATCAGAAACCTTGACGACTATCTCTATGAGAGCCAAAAGCTGACCAAGCTCAGCGGAAGAAAGCTCCAATCGAAGCGGAATCACATCTCCCAATTTGAACGCAACTACACCTACTCGGTACGTCCGTTGTGTACCAAGGAGCTGAGGGATGAGTGCTACAAGATGGCTTCCACCACATGGCTTGAAAACAAGGATTCCAACACCAAGGAAATCAAGGACGAACTGGGAGCCCTCAAGCGAGCATTCGACCACTGGGACGAACTTGGCTTTGTAGGAATCCTGGTATGTGTCGATCACCACCTCACTGCCTTTACCGTAGGGGAAGTCATCGATGACAAGCTGGCCATCGTCCACTTTGAAAAAGGTGACACCTCCTACATCGGCATCTACTCAGTCATCAACCAACTCTTCGTTTCCCAGTATCTTTCGGATGTGAAGTATGTGAACCGACAGGAAGACGCCGGAGTCGAAGGCCTGAGAAAAGCCAAACTCTCCTACAAACCCGACCTCATGGTCGAAAAGTACCGGGTTACCAAACAGTGATCATAGAACGGGCAACCAAAGATGACCATCAGATGCTCAAGGACCTGTGGAAAGAGGTCTTCAACGAGGAAGAAGCCTTTCTCGAACGCTTCTTCTCCACACGCATCCGTTATGAACACATCTTTGTTGCCCGGGAAGAAGGTGCTATCGTCAGCGCCCTCCACGCCCTTCCCTCCACCTATCTGCAACAGGGGACTGAGCATGACTGCTCCTTCATCGTAGGAGCAGCAACCTATGCCCCCTGGAGAAGGAAAGGCATCATGGGATCGCTGCTGCAGGCTGTCCGGGAAGCATATTCCCATCCCATCACCCTCTTTCCGGCAGTCAGACCCTTCTATGAGGCAAACGGCTACTTCACCACCTCCTCACTGCTGCAGTTCCCGCTCGGTGCTATGGAAGAAACATCTGTTCAGGTGAAGCCCATCGTGTTCTCCGAACTCAACCGGATCCATCGAAAGGCACATGAACAGAACGGCGCCCTCCTTCGTGACGAACAAGGGTGGAAGTTCCTCACCGACGGTTATGAGACCATCGCTGTACAGGATGGCTATGCCTTCCTCAGCGAGGGAAAAGCCGTGGAGGCCTTCACACTCACCAAGGAAGCTGCAGTGCAGTTGCTTGGTCTGCTTTCAGAACGTCAGGTTACTGCAGTGCAGACTCTTTCCACCGACCCATTGGCTGAGCTGTTGGGACAAGAAACGGCAGTGCCCATCCCGATGGGAATGAGCACTGACCAATCGATGCGTGGTGTCTACATAGCTGAACAATATTAGGCCTTACTGCACCACCACCTCGAATTCCTGAGTCCACGTATCCCCGCGGTCATTGGCAAGCTTCAGACTGAGCGGGATGACCGTCCCTGCCGCAGCGTCATCGCTGATCACAAAGCGGAACGTATTCGCCTCCCCACGCACCTGCTGCTTCTCCTTCGTGGCATAGCGGCTGTTGTTTGTGCTGCTCAAGCCTGCAGAGAGCCTTCCCAACGAAAGCGTGTCCACCAAGAAGCGCACATGCGGGTTGTCCGAAGAAAGCGTTGCCTTCAAACCGGAAAGATTCACATTGCCGGTATTGCTGTAGGAGAACCCGATGCCGATCTGGGTCTGCTTCGGAAGAGCTGAGGAATCGTAATAGAGGACGGTGATATCCTCAATGGCCATGCGCTTCCACAGCGCCTCATACAGGGCACCCTTTCCCTTCTGCTCATAGGAAGCAGGGTCGGTGATGAGCGAGCCGGTGCTTCGGTCATACCACCCGGCGAAAATGGCAGAAATATCATCGGTTGTCGGTGTCGGAATGGTGACAGGCTCACCTTCCTTGATCAGGACATCCGTGTCGCCCAACTCATCAATAAACCGTACCCCGCCCTCATAGATGGCATACAGGGTCTGGTCGGTGTAGCTCATCGGAATCGTCTCACCCGGCTCATAGGTCACCTCATCGGGGGTAAGACCCCAACCGGTG
>RZYT01000031.1 GCA_009930195.1 Spirochaetia bacterium
GTCAGGTTTCTCAGCCATCTGCTCTTACATCCTGTTCAGGAAGCAGGGTACGAATCTGACCTCTCTTCGACTCTATGGAGGATGTTACCTGTGAGATCTGCCGGTTCAGCGTCTCAATCTGGGATTGGAGCAACGTAATCTTCTGTTTCTCCAGCTCTATCTGGGCCTCCAACTCCTGCACCTTGATCATATTCTGCAAATCAAGGATTTCTCGTTGCAACGTACGTACCCGACTCTGGTGAAGGGTGATCTGGTCCATCAGGAGGATGGCCTTGTGCCCGATGGTTTGGGCACTGATGGTCTCAGGAAGCGTCTCATACAGCTCCTTGCCATAGGTCATGGCCGCCTTATCGCACGCCTTCTGTGCTGCCTTCATCGCTTGCAGATGCTGCTCCAGCCTGGCCTTCGGGCTGGATAGCTCCTCGGACTGCAACTTGGCCATGGCACTCTGATGCAACTCAAGCTCTGCTTCCAGCTCCTCCTTGCGAAGCTTCAACGAGGAGAGCTCCTCCGTAAGATGAGCCGAACGGGAGAGCGGGAGATCAGCTTCCAAGCCCAATTCAACCAGCCGTGAACCGGCTTTTGCCAAAATGGGGAGCAAACTCCTGCGGCTGTGCTCGATCTGCAACCGATTCAGCCTCCCAAGGATGAGGCTGCTTCCTTTCTCAGCCCGCTCCTCAAGGATGCGGGTTCTTTTGTGGTGATCCTCATAAAAAGGACTGAGCACCTGCACAAGATGATCGGCAAGTATCTGGGAACCGTAGGCCTCGTAGGCAATGGCTCCTACCTGTGCACACAGCTGCCTGTACGGTTTGTGCAGCGACCGTATATCAGATTCAATCTCCTTGATGGCCCTGCTGCGGTCCTCTATCTGCTGGATGTAGAGGGAGATCTGGTCGTGTTCATGCTTTGCTCCCTCATAGAGCGCCATCTTTTCACAATAGGAGTCGTAGGAGTCAGTGGCAAACCCAATGCTGGAAATCTGTTCAATCAGGGCTACACTACGACCAAGATCGGCATAGAGGCTGAACAGATCACCTTGATGCTGCTCAATCTCTTTCTGTTTCTGTTGGATGTCTGCGTGCAGGGTTCCCATGAAGACCATAGTAGCATAGGGAGGGACTGAGAGGCAAAGAGAACGTAGAGCATTGACCCACCTTTCCTTTTCGTTCCTTGACAAGAGAGGAAGAGGTTGGGTATTCTGACTACAAACTGCCCTGGGATGGGAACGTTCAGCTCATATCGTATATTCCTCCCTTGGACAGGGACGGAGGAGATCCAGTACATGTGCCAGCATGTGCATCCTCCCAAACAGGTGTGACCGTTTTGCGGTATCCACGTGCCCTGCCTTTTTGCGTGTTTCTTGCAGAAAGTCAGGGAAATGGAGAAGTCTTTGCATGGTGTTGCCGCGGCCGGCAACAATGTCAGGGACCCCCTCCTTTTTCCTAGGAAACAAACAGCAGCTTCAGCTGGCACAGAGAAGATGCAAAACACCATCAAGGAGACATGCTCATGGACAATGACAACAAGAGCACCCCGAACGAAGACGACCTGTTGGCAGGTACCATCCAGCTCTTGGCTGGAAAAACGAAAGCCGACCCCAATCCGGATGAACTGGAGAGACTCAAGAAGCTGATCAAAAAGCAGGTGCCGTTCACCCTTCGCGGCTATTTTATGGCCTACCTCCTGCGCGAGGTCCTGCAGGCCAACACGTCCAGACGCTCGGCGGCCCCAAGACAACAGCGGGAGAAGCGCGAGACCCCCAAACGTGAAGTGGCAAAAGAGACTTCAGCCGAGAAGGTTCCGCCCAAGGTACGTGAGGAGAAGCCCCTTCCCGAAGGAGCCCGCACCCTGTACCTCAACATCGGAAAGATGAAACGCCTCTATGCCAAGGAGCTGAGCCAGCTGTTGCAGACCGAACTGGAGATCACCCGTGAGGACATCTACAGCATTCGCATCCACGACAAGTACTCATTCATCAGCATGAGCGAGGAGAATTGCGAGAAAGCCATCGCCAAGCTCAATGGAGTGGACATCAAAGGCAGAACCGCCTCGATCAGCTACTCCAACAAGGAGTAAGGAATGTTTGTCGAACGACTTGTGGTGGGACCTTACCAGACGAACTGCTATCTCTTGGGCAATGAGGAGACTTCATCCGCCTGGATCATCGATCCGGGCAACGATGCACAGATCATCATCCGCCATCTCGCTGAGCGAAATGTCACACCCATCGCCATCCTGTTGACCCACTCTCACTGGGACCACATCACCGCCATCGGAGACCTGAAGCAGGTCTGGGCCGATCTTGAGGTATTGGTTTCCGAAGAGGACTCCATCTTTCTCGGCAAGGCAGGATACGAACGCATCAAGCAAGTCTGTTTCGACACAAGCTTTCTCCAACGGTATGACAAGAGTCTGAGCCTCTTGTGCGACCCCACCGGCTTCCTTTCCGATGGCCAGTACCTGCAGGACAGTCACCTACTGGTCCTGCATACTCCGGGTCATACTGCCGGTGGCCTCTGTTTCTATCATGAGGAAGGTCAGTTCGTGTTCACCGGCGATACCCTTTTTGCCGGGAGCATCGGCCGCACTGACTTGGTCGGGGGTTCCTATGAACAGATCCAGGAGAGTTGCAGAAAACTTCTGCAACTGCCTGATGAGGTGCAAGTACTGCCCGGACATGGTCCGACCAGTACCATTGCCAACGAACGGAGCAACCCTTTCCTCGTCTGACAGAGACGCTTTCACAAAAAAACAGATGCCCCTGCAACAGCAGAAACGGGCATCTGTTCTTTTTGCTTACCTGATGGCCAAGCTTATCTTCTTCCGGGAACTTCCTCTGCATTCTTGCAATCAACACAGAGCACTGCATACGGGATTGCACGCAGCCGCTCCTCGGGAATTTTCTTGGAACACTTCAGACAGTGGCCATACTTTCCATTATGGATCCTGGCAAGTGCATTCTCGATGGAACGCAGGCGGTTCGCCTCATGCTTGTTGATCGCCTCCATCTTCTTGAACGCAATATCATCGGCAGCCACATCGATGCTGTCCTTGATCCCCATGGCATTGACCATCTCACGAAAGTCGCTGTTATCCTCACTGAGTTTCTCAAGCAACTCTTGTCTCATTGCCACAAGCTGCTCTTCCATTTCCTGTACAAACGAGTCGGACACCATTTCCCTCCTGCAAGGGCCGGTCAATGACCCTCGGATTTGATTCCATATAAGATGGATATAACCAAGCCATCTGTCAAGCTCTTCACCACACTTTTTGCATTCCTACGCCCGTATTGTTCTAAAATGGGTACCAAAACATTACTTTCAAACCAAACCTACAGAAGAGGCTGAACGCAAGCAGCAGAATGCCCAGCCCCAGTATCACAAAGTCGGCAACCCTCAGCTTGCGTTGCAAATACCAGGAGCGCTTCTCATTTCTTCCAAATCCACGCAATACCATTGCGTTGGTGATGACATCAATGCGGTCGAGGCTGGAGAGTACCAAGGGCGAGAGGACCCTCCCGATGGAACGAATCCGCTTGCCCAGCGTAGAAGCAGAACTCAGGTCCACGCCTCGGGCCATCTGGGCATGCAGGATATGCACATAGTTCTTGGTCACCTCAGGCAGGTAACGCAAGGCAAGGGCGACTGCATAGGAGATACGGTACGAAAGGCCGAGCCGATTGAGGGAAGAAGCAAATTGGGATGGATGGGTCACACTGACAAAAAGCAGGGCCATCGGGAAGATCGAGAAGTATTTGAGACAGACCACCACCAGGTAGAAAAGCGTCTCGGCACTCAGTGCATAGTGCATTTGCTCATCTCCCAGGAGAATCGTCCTTGAGCCCAGATAGCGGGTTCCTTGGTCGGGGCTGAAGAGAAAGATGAAGAGGGCATTGAGAGCTATGACCGTACCCATTCCCATGATGTAGGGGCGAAACTTACGCATCGGTATCTTTGCCTGGGTGAGCAATACCAGGGAAACACCAGTACCGAACAGCAAGAACCGGATATCGAAGGTGGTCAGGCTGAAGAGAATCCAGATGAGGAAGATTCCCATCTTGGTCACCCCATTGAAACGGTGAAGCAGGGAACCGGTTTCCTCATAGGTGAGCGCAAAACCAAACTTGCGCCCCTCTTTCTCAACCTTCTTGTGCTTCCTTCGCTTTCCGACCTCACCCAGGGCTTGGTCACGCTCAGGAAGGCTTGCCACAGGTTTTACCTCACCTCTTGATTGTTGCTCCGCCTGGACGAATGCTTCGATGAAATTGGGAATGTCTGGAACGGCACACCGCTTTGCAAGCGTATAGAGGCTGGTCTCCTTGAGGTTGGCCTGCTTGAGCAACGCTTCGTCGCTGAATACCTCGCTGGTTTTGGTGTCGGCGATGAGCCGACCCTGATGAAGCACCAGGGAGCGTTGGGTGTACTCCAAGGCAAGGTGCATGTCATGGGTGATGAACAGGATGGTGAGTCCAAGCGTACGGTTCAATTCCGAAAGGAATTCCATCAGTGCGGTGTACCGTACATAGTCTTGGCCGCTGGTAGGTTCATCAAGCATGAGGATCTTGGGATCGGTCACCAGGATGGAAGCGATGGTGACCCGTTTCTTTTGCCCGTAACTGAGGGCGGAGATGGGCCAATGGTGGTAGCTGCGCAGGTCACACAGGCCCAGCACATCAAGAACACGCTCCTTGATGAGCTCCTCGTCATACCCCTTCTGACGGAGAGCGAAAGCAACCTCATCAAAAACAAGGTCACAACTGATCATGTGGTTGGGGTTCTGCATGACAAAGCCGATGGCATCCGACCGTTGGCTCGCCGTATAGTCGTCCAACACCCTCCCCTCATAGGTAATGTGCCCGCTGTCCTGCCGCAGCACTCCCATCAGGATCTGGGCCAAGGTCGATTTGCCCGCCCCGTTGCTGCCCAGGATGGAGACCATCTCAGCCTCCCCGAACGAAGCGCTCACCCCGTCCAAAGCCGGCTTGAGCCCGTCATAGGAGTAGCAGATGTTCTCGAGCGAGAGAATCGTGCGTCGCTTGGCTTGCTCCTGCACCCTGAATTCCCGCTTCTGCCAAGCTTTGAGGATGTGGGAGCACTGTTCAACGCGGGCATGTTCGACACTGCTCACATCCCCAAGCCCGTCAAGATCACACCCTGCCATACGCAATGCGGCAAGATACAGCGGCTCACGGATACCCAAGCTGGGCAACAACGTTGAGGAAAGCAACTTCTGGGGAGTGGTATCAGCAACAAGGCAGCCTTCCTGCATGACCAGGATACGGTCAACCGGACGGTACAGCACATCCTCAAGGCGGTGTTCGATGATCAGGACGGTCTTGCCGGTGGTGCGCCACAACTCGTCAATGAGATTGATGGCAGTCCTTCCCGTTTCCGGGTCAAGGTTGGCAAGCGGCTCATCAAAGAGGAGCACCTGCACATCATCAACCAGCACGCCTGCAAGCGAAACCCGCTGTTTCTGGCCTCCCGAAAGATCCTGCGGGCTATGGCCGAGGAAAGCGGACATATCCACCACCTTGGCCATGTCCTGCACCAGCGATTGCATTCTCTTCTGGTCCATACACTGGTTTTCCAGGGAAAAGGCGATGTCCTCTGCGACGGTGAGCGCCACGAACTGGGCATCGGTATCCTGCATCACCGTCCCCACTTTCTTGTTCACCTCATAGATGTCCGAGTCGGAGAGCGAAAGCGAACAGACAGAAGCAGAACCCTCCATCCTGCCTTTGAAAGCATTGGGGATGAGGGCGTTGATGCAGTATCCAAGGGTACTCTTGCCGCTGCCGGACGGTCCGACGATCAGAACCTTCTCTCCCTGTCGAATGGACAGGTTGATATGCTTGAGCGTCGGATCTTTCTGCGCCTGGTAGGTGAAGCTGAAATCCGAAAATTCGATGAGCGTATTCTGCATGCATACGCCCGGTACCGATACGGTACCAGGCAATCTCCTTTATGCCTGCTCGTCCCGGCTCAGGTTCTGGCTGTTCTTGTTGCGCTTGGCAACCAGCATGAGAAGCAGCGTACCGAGAATAGCAATGACGATGGTATTGGTGAATGCGATGATGAGCTGCTGGGTGATCACCTTGTCCATGGGCTCTGCAAAGAAGATGAAATCCAGCAGTGCACTGACCATGTATCCGATGAAGTTTCCCAGGAAGGA
Organism: Spirochaetia bacterium; assembly: GCA_009930195.1. GTDB lineage: Bacteria > Spirochaetota > Spirochaetia > Sphaerochaetales > Sphaerochaetaceae > Sphaerochaeta. The sequence goes on from RZYT01000031.1 coordinate 6,178, forward strand.
GAGCAGAATGAACAGTCCGATGGAGGACCGGGGAAGCTCACCTTTGGAAAGACAATCCTTGCTCATCTTGCCGAACAGGCCGATGGCTACGCCGACAATCCCGCTTCCCAGCATCCAAGTGGGCCAAACGCCCCAACCGGCAAACAGGTCGGTCAACCAGTGACCGAGAAAGCCAACCAGGAATCCGACGATCGGGCCGAACACCGCTGCGAACAGGGCAAGGATGGCCATTGCCGGCTTGATGGTGGTGTTGGCGAACACCGGTATGCTGATCAGTCCCCCAATTCCATACAGTGCTGCGCCGATGGCAATGATGACAACCATGCGCACGGGCTGCATTCCTTTCTTTTGTTCCATATTTCACTCCTCCTTGTGGACAATGTCACCTCATGATACCACTGAAAATGTAATTTTCCAGCCTTCACCAGTGCCAATTCCATAGGTTGCGGCAAAACTGCCCTGATTGACTGCCACCGCCAGATTGAGAAGGCTGTTCACATAGATGAGTTGCTCCCCCTTCCCTACATCGGTGAAGCCTTTGCACAGGGGAAGGTGGTAGCCGTACACGATCCTTCCATCCTTGGTGATGGTGACTTCAAGCTCATCTCCGTAGTCAACACCCAGTTCCTCCAAAAAGTCTGCACTGATATTTGTCCATAAGGACCCATAGCGGGCATCAAGGATATCGACCGAACCGACAAGCGTGTGGCCCTCCCTACGGGCTCGCTCTATGCGCAGTTTCACAATCTTGGTGATCGGCTCCCCGATGGTTTCGAACTGCACTTCCCCTGCTGCAAGCCGGGCCCCGTTGTACGCATATACGTCACGCCCGAAAAAGGTGTGGCTCTTTTGGCTGCCGGCAAGCCGGTTGTCATCGACATTCATCGTGCGTACTTCCAACAGGCCGACGCGATCGGCAATATGGGTGAGGGTACCGTTGTCAGGGGTGACAATAAGATGCCCACTTTCAGTGAGCGCTACAATGCTCTTGCGGTCCGAGCCCACCCCGGGATCGACAACACAGACAAAGACTGTCCCCGCTGCCCAGTACGGTAGGGCTTGGGCCAGACGGTAGGAAGCTTCCCAGATATTGAATTGGGGTATGTCGTGGGTAAGATCATCCAAGTAGAGGGTATTGGAAACTTGGTTCGCCACCCCGTGCATTGCACTCACTGCGCCGTCGGAGGTTCCGAAATCACTGAGAAAGACCACTGTCTTGCGGTCTGTCCACACATGATGGTCGAGCAGCTCACGTCTACGTTTGTTTTTCATGCCCTTTCTCCTGTTGCTTGATGGCCCGGTCGAATCTCACCGAAAACACCAGAAGGACGACCGAAAGGCCAGCTACGAGCAATCCTACCATGAGCTTGATGAGAAAGGAACCCTGCCATACAAACCCGAGCAGGAGGAAGCCTGCAACCAGACTGAGAATAAGCAGACTCATCAGTACCGTCAGGGATGGACCTTTCATGAAGCGAGAAACTCCTTGATGATCGAGATGAACTCGTCGTACGTGGTGGCCAGCTTCAGGTCGGGCTGCTCAAGCAGGATGTTCTTCGGTGCCCGGAAGAGACAACCGCCATCGGCTTCGCGGATCATCGTCAGGTCATTGTAGGAATCCCCGGCGGCGAAGGTACGGTAATTGAGGGCTTTCAGTGCCTGGATGGCCTTCTTCTTGCCATCGTGCATGCGCATTCGGTGCCTGATGAGCATCCCGTCCGCACCGACTTCCAGGTCGTTGCACCAGATGGTGGGCCAGTTGAGCTGTCGCATCAGGGGCTTTGCAAATTCGGTGAATGTATCGCTGAGAATGACGACCTGGGTCAGGGTCCTGAGCTCATCAAGGAAGGCAAGAGCTCCGTCCATGGGACCCATGGAGGCGATGACTTGCTGAATATCTGCCAATTTGAGCTTGTGCTGGGCAAGAATCCTGATCCGGTTTGCCATCAGCTTGTCGTAGTCAGGTTCCTCACGGGTGGTGATGCGCAGTTCCTCAATACCCGTTCTCTGTGCAACGTTGATCCAAATCTCCGGTACCAGCACCCCTTCCATATCGAGACAGACAATATCCATAGCCCTTCCTCCGTCTGAGCTAGTATTACCGAGGCCGGGCCATTCATGCAAGGGGGAGGAGAAAACCCACCATGGCAGCACTCTCTGAAAGGACCTCGATTGCTCCCAACACATCACCAGTCACCCCCCCAAGTCTCTTGTGGGCGATGCGCATCACTACCAAGGTTACCAGCACGGCTGAGAGAGCTGAAGCAAGGAAAGCGTACACGAACGTCATCGGGACAAGGAAAGAGAGTGCAACAAAGAGCAGGAGCAGCTGCATACCCGCTGCAAGGGCATGCCGTTTCTTCGCTGAGCGTACCAGGTTGGATGCGGTGCCTTCCCCGCTTCGGGCATAGGTCATGCATGCAGCACCAAGTACCTGCATCAGTCTTCCCAGGACGGGGACCAAAACCAAGGCAAGGCGCAGCTGCACAAGGTGCTGGAGGGCTGCATATTGGATGAGCAGGGTGCAACACAGGGTAATGAGGGCAAAGGCTCCGCTGTGGCTGTCCTTCATGATGGCCAGAGCACGCTCTTTCGTCCACCCTCCCCCCAATCCATCGGCGAGGTCACACAACCCGTCAAGATGAAAACCGCGGGTCAGGTAGGCGGAGGTGGCGATCATGAGGGCGGAAAGCACCGAAGGGGGAAGAGGGAGAAAGGAAATTCCGACTGAGAACAGCCCCAGGAAAGCTCCGACAAACGGGAACCAGAAGAGCGTACGCTCCTCCCGCTCCATGGCCCGAGGGGGCAAGGGGAAGCGGGTCAGCGTCCTGAAGGCTCCCAACAGTCCACTGATCACAACACCTCACCCTTGAGGGCAAGCGGCAACCCAGCCACCAGAAGGATGACATTGCCCGCTATCTGGGCAAGGTCCTGGTTCATCCAGCCCGCCAAGTCGCGAAAGCTCCTGCTCTCGGCATCGGCGGGTATCAGGCCAAGACCGGTCTCGTTGGTTACCAAAAGAATATCACAGGGAGGATGCCTGAGCACCTCATAGAGCTCATCCATCTGGGCAAACCGCTTGGAGGGGATGCCTTCATGATGCAACAGGTTTCCCAACCAGACGGTCAGGCAGTCGACTACGCAGACTTCCACCGAGGGAGGAAGCTCCTTGATGGCTTTTGCCAGGTCAATCGGCTCCTCGATGGTGATGAAGCGGTCCCCTCGGTCCTGCTGGTGGGCGGCAATCCTGGCTTTCATTTCCTCGTCTATTGGTTCGGCGGTGGCGATGTAGGCACGTGACTCAGTACCTTCACAAACCGAGAGTGCATAGTCCTGGGCATAGGAGCTCTTCCCACTGCGCCCTCCGCCGATGATCAGGCTGACTTGGCTTTTCAGACGGGTGTGGATCCTGACCGATCCGGTTGTAGAAACAATGGTTCCTTTCGCAGCATGAAGCGGATATCCCTTGATCTGGTTCTTTTTCAAGTCAATGGTAGCCATGAGCACCTCCCCAAACATGCCCCATCATAGCATGGCTTTTCTGCAAGAGGGAGAGGCTGGCCTGCAAGTCGGGCTCAGAAAACACCTCAACTGTCAGCACCCGGCTTTTTTGGTCGAGAGAAATCTGCCTCCTGAGAGCAGAAAGAAAGGTTTCAATATCGGCAGACTTGCCTTTGTCCAAGCCCAGATGGTCCTTGCCGTCTTTCACCCCGTGCACATGGCAAACCCGTGTACGATCCAACAGGGAGGAAAGATTCTCCTCCATGGAGTAGCCCATGAGCCAGATGTGCCCGATATCCAGTGTCACTGACAGGTCATGGCGGCGGACCAGCTCATCCACCACACAGAAGCGGTAGCTCAACGTTTCTGCACAGAGCATTCTGCTCTCCACCCTGCTTTGGGAGAGCACCCGTGCCAGTGTCCAGTCAAGCCCATCCAACCAGCGGGAAGTATCCAATGAAGGTTCCCTTCCATAGAAATCGGGGGTGAGGTGGAGCACATACCCAAAGGGGTTGAGGGGGGAAGTGAGCTCCATGACCCGCAGCAGGGTATCCACACACTGCTCCCTGATCCGCTTGTCCTGCGAACCTGGATAGATATCCAGGGGAAAGTGCACCGTGTAGGTAAGATTATGCTCAGAGGCAAGGGAAGCAAGTTCAGCAATGGTAGAAGCATCAGGGAAGTTGCTCAGACCTTCACTCTCAAAAAGGACAAGCTCCACATCATCAACCAATGGGCCAAGATGGCGGACATTGGGAAGAATATCATCGGGCAGGATGTAGCTGGTCGTCCCCAGCCTGAGCAGTTGGTCTCTCATACCAACCCCAATCCGGAGAGTACTGCAGTACTGTCGGTCACCTTTGCAGAGGCGAAACTGGTCATATCAGGAAGGATGTGGCTTGCCAGCCTGACCAGTGGCCAGGCAACCAAGGCTCCTGTTCCCTCTCCCAACTGCATATCCAGCTCAAGGAGGGGCTTCTTGCCTCCCAGTGCATCAAGCATCAGCTGATGACCGGACATTGCCGAGCGGTGACAGCTTATCAGATAGTCTGCAAGCCCGGGTTCCATGCGTACAGCAACCAAGGCCGCACTGCTGACCACAAACCCATCAAGCAGGATGGGTAGGCCAAGTTCTGCAGCTTGCCACATCCCGCCGCAGATGGCGGCACTCTCATAGCCGCCAAGGTTGCAAAGGACTGAGAAGGGGTCCCGCTGTAGGTGCAGTGCAAGAGCCTGTTCTATCACTGCAATCTTATGGGCAAGCTCCTCATCGCTGAGCCCCGAACCTTTGCCCGTCAGCAAGGAGGGATGCAATCCCAGAAGCGCGGCTGCCACGGCAGAGGCACTGGTGGTATTTCCCACCCCCATCTCTCCGAAGGCTATGCAGTCGCATCCATTCTCCTTCGCCCGAAGCACAGCCTTGCGCCCAGCCTCGATGGCCTTCTTGCAGGCATTTTCCTCAAGTGCGGGGCCAAGAAGGAAGTTCCTGCTGCCATAGGCTGCCTTTGCATCAACCACCCCATCAGATGGCAAGAAGGTGTGGTTCACCCCCACATCGATGACCGTGAGCTCGGCCTGGTTGAGCGACGCGAAGAGGGCGCAGGCTCCTCCCCCTTGGGCAAAGTTGACGCACTGTTGCCACGTGATTTCCTGTGCGCTGTGGGTCACCCCTTCGCTGACTACCCCATGATCGGCGGCGAAGAGCAGGAGGGTGAGGTTTTCCAAAGAGCTGGCACCCATGAGCCCGAGCTCAATGGAAAGAGACCCAAGGCGGCCCAGGCTGTTCGGGGGCATTGCCTTGCTGAGCAACTGCTTGGCCAGCGAGGCTCGATGGGATTGGTCGATGGGGTGTATATTCATGCGCCTATTGTAGGAAGGTTGTGCTGGCATGACAAGGCGCAAAGCGCTACAATGGCTTCATGAATCTTCCAATGTATCTCTTTCTTGATGCACTCACCGGTATGGTGATTTCAATCATGGTGGTAGCCAACACCCTGTATGGGCAGGCCACCACGATGGGTGTCTCCCTGATCGTGAACCACACGATCGGGTTGGTCATCCTCTCGGTGATCCTGCTTCTGGGAAGGAAACACAGTGCCATACGGGGACCGGGCAAGAAAGCGCCCTGGTACCTTTACTTCAATGGGCTCTTTGGCCTTGCCATCCTGAACCTGAACTACTACACGGTGGTGGCTACCGGTGCATCCCTGGCAATGGCCTCAACCGTGTTCGGCCAAAGCTTCTGCTCGCTCATCTTTGACCTGACCGGCTGGATGGGAATGCAAAAACGCAAGCTCAACAAGGCGAAAGCACTCAGTCTTGCTGTCAGCGGTGTTGGCATCGTGGTAATGGCAAGTGGAGGCGAGGGTACGTTCGCCATTCTGTATGTGTTGTTGGGCGTGCTTGCAGGAGCCATCACCATGACGCAGATGGTGCTCAACTCCACCTTTGCTTCCTACAAGGGAGCCATCCGAGCCTCGCACCAAAACTTCATCGGCGGTCTTGCCGCCGGCCTCTTGTTCTACTTCTTGCTTCAGAGGCAGCCCACTCTCGAAGGGCTTGCAAAAACCCCTTCACTGCCCTTCCTTCTGGTTGTGTCCGGGGGCATCCTGGCAGTCTTTGTGGTGGTAAGCACCAGCTATGTCATCATCAAGATTCCTGCTGTCTACTCAGCGTTGCTGCTCTCTTCCGCACAAATTCTGATGAGTCTTGCAATCGACACCATCTTCTTTGACAAGTTCAGTCTTCCCTTGCTCATCGGAGCCATCCTGATGCTCCTGGGCATGGCGGGAAATCTTGTTTCGGACAGAAAGCCTACTCCCTAGGAATACGGTAGACGCCCCCACACTCCTGGACAAAGCCCTCCTTCTGCAGGTCGGCCAAACAGGAGAGGATGCGTTCCTCATCAAATCGGGAGAGAATGCTTACGATCTCTCGGCTGTCCTTTGCTCCGGTATCGGCAAGCAAATGAATGAGCTGACCGCGAATCTGGCGGTTTGAGTTCTCGAACGCACTTTGCCTTGTGTAGTGCGCGCTTCGCGTGTTTGCATTGGGCAGCAGTGCCTTGAGAAGCACCCCGTAGTCCATCAGTGCATAATACCAGCACTTCACATCCTCAATGCCGGCAACCAGCAAGGCAAGCAGCTGTTCCAGCTCCTTGTCCTTCACGTGTTCCGCTTCCGGATAGAAACAGGTGAGCAAGACCCTTCGTATGTTGGTTTCCAAATAGATGGACTGCATCTGATAAGCAAAAGCAAGCAAGGCTGCCGTAGTGGCTTTTCCTACCCCTGGCAGGCTGGAGATCGCCTTCTCATCGGGGGGAATGGTCCACCCCCACTGCTCCGTGAGTGCGGCACTCTTTCTGAGGTTCAGGGCCCGCCTGTTGTACCCAAGCCCTTTCCAGTGGAAGAGCAGTTCATCCAAAGGGGCTTTTGCAAGGGAGGAGAAATCGGGCCAAAGCGAGAGGAACTGCTCATATTTGGGCTCAACCCGTGAGGTCTGTGTCTGCTGGAGCATCACCTCGGAGAGGAGAATGCGATACGGGTCGCTTGTCTCCCGCCAGGCAAAGCGACGTCCATGGTGTGCATGGAAGTCAAGAATGGAGGAGCGGAACAGATCCAAGTCTGCTGAATCGTGGCCAAAGGGAGGCCAGAGATAGGAGAGAGCCTCCTGCTCGCCAAGGGAGGGAAACGAGGTCATTTCTTGTCGCCGAAGTTCTCAGGGAGAATGAAATCTCCCTTGTGATAATCGTTGACGGCCTCTTCATCCTCTGCTTTTGCCAAGTGCTCGGCCGAGGGGTGTTCTCCCCTCCTCAGCTTGTCCTGCTTGCGCAGGTACCGCTCCAAGGCTTTTTGCTTGGCACTCTCCCGTTGGTAACTCTTTCCGCTGCTGATCAGGATGGCAACCGGTCGCAGGCTCTTGATGTTTGCACAAAGAATCTGCAGGACACTGGTAAGCGGGACAGAGATGAACATACCCGGGATACCCCAGATATAGCCCCACAGGGAGAGGGAAACAAGAATGACAAAGGGAGAGAGATTCAGCTGTCCGCCTTGCAGGCGGGGATCTATGATGTTGCCCAGAATCATCTGGGTGCTGATCGTCAGAATTGCCACATAGAAAACAGAGGTCCAGTCGGGGGCGAATTGCACCAAGGCCATGAAAATGGTCAGCGTAGTGATGATCACTGAACCGATGGAGGGGATGAAGTTGAACACAAAAGCCAGGACGCCCCAGAGCATCGGAAGATCCAGCCCGGTGATGACAGCAGTAAGGAAGAAGAGTACACCGGTAAGGGCACTGAGCAAGGCTTTGAGGATGAGGTACTTCGAAATCTGGCGGGTGATGCGCTCGAACATGACCGCAACCTTCATGCCCTTGCTTTTGGGCACTGCTGCCAGCAACTTGGGGATGACGCTCTGCCGTTCCAGAAGCAAGAAAAGGAAAAAGATGTAGACAAGGGTGGCAACCTTGGTTATGGAAAGGAACTTGTTGGAAATGGAGGTCAGGCTGCTGATGGCAAGGCTCGACCAGTTGACGGGAAGAATGGAGAGAAATGAGGCTCCAACAGGCAAATCCACAAAGGTTGAGACACGACTGGAGACCAAGCGGTCCAGGGAGACAACCTTCTCAGCGTAGAAGGGAATCAGGCGAACCAAGGTATCCACTGTCATGATCACAAACCATCCGGCTCCCACAAAGATGAAGAGCAGGAGGGCCATGACGAACGTCACGCTGATGATGCGCGGGATGTGCAGTTTGTCCAATCGGCGGAGCAAGGGGCTGAACAACAGAAAACAGAAGAACGAGAGCACCAAGGGAATCGTAACGTCCTTGGATAGCTTCAAGGCGGCCAAAACTGCAAGAGTTGCAAGGACTCCCAGAAAAATCTGCATGTAGCGGGTGCTGTTGGAGGGCGTTTCTGTCATGGAACAACTATAGACTAGCTTGGAAAAACCTTCAATATCTGTTACTACTGGATTCATGGACCAACAAACTAATCTGGGAAGGATTCAAATCGTACTGGTCGATACCCAGGATGGAGCCAATATCGGCTCAACCTGCCGTGCCATGAAGACCATGGGGATCACCCGCCTTGTGCTGGTTGGAGACCGTGAGTACGACGAGAACCGAGTGCGTACGCTTGCTCTGCATGCAAGCGATGTCTGGGAGAATGCCAAGCGCTTCTCCACCCTCAAGGAAGCACTCTCCGAGAGTGTGCTTACCGTCGCTGCCACCCGTAGACGGGGAAAGTTTCGCAAGAGCAGTGCACTCAATCCCACACAGCTCTCTGATGTAGTGCAAAAAACAGGAGAAGGTTTGGTCTCCATAGTCTTCGGAAGAGAGTCCGATGGACTGACTGACGAAGAGGTTGCGATGTGTGCACAGGTGGTGACCATTCCCACCAGTGAGCAGTTCCCCTCCCTCAATCTCTCCCAAGCGGTGCAAATCATCACCTTCACCCTCTTTGACACAATCAAAACCTATCCGGTGCAGGCCAACCCGGTTACCCAAGCCCGATGCGAAGAGGCTGCGCTCAAGTCCAGCGAGGCTTTGGACAGCATCGGCTATTTCAAGCTTGCACAGGAGAAGCTGTGGACCTTCCGCTTCCTCAGGGATGTTTTTGAGCGAGCAGCCCTGACCGAGAGCGAAATCCAGAAGATGGAGAAGGTCTTTGTGAAAATGTCCAGGGTGAAGGCTCACAAGGAGATTGAGGACGATGTATAAGTCTTTCTTCGATCCTATGCCGAAGGTTGTCGCCCACCGTGGGGACAGTGCTCACTTTCCGGAGAATACCCTCCATGCCTTCGAGAGCGCCTATTCCCTGGGAGTGGATGTCATCGAAACGGATGTTCATCTTTCCAAGGATGGGGAAGTGGTTATTTGGCATGACCCTACACTCGATCGCAATACCAACGGAAGTGGCATGATAGAAGAGCATACGCTTGCAGAGCTCAAAGAGCTCGATGCCGGCTACACCTTCACCAAGGATGGGGGAAAGACATTCCCCTTCCGTGGCAAGGGCGTACAGCTGTGCACACTGAAAGAAGCCCTTTCAGCCTGCCCAGCCCAACGCTTCAATGTTGATCTGAAGAGCAAGGGAGAAGCAATCGTCGATGCATTCATCGATGTGGTGAAAGAAGAGCATGCAACACGGCGGGTCGTGGGAGCTTCCTTTCATCTCTCCAACCTGAGGATGCTTCGCAACAAGGAGCCGAGAATCCAGACAAGCATCACTACGAAGGAGGTCATACCCCTTCTTGCTCTGGAAAAGTTGCATCTATTGCGCCATAAACCTACCAAGCATCCCATTGTTTTCCAGGTTCCTGTCCGCCAATGGGGTATTGAGGTCATCACCCCCCACTTCATCACCACCATGCATGCACGGGGTGCAATCATCCAGGTTTGGACGATCAATGAGGAAGAGGAGATGCGTCGCCTTTTCCAGCTCGGGGTCGACTCGGTGATGACCGACAAACCTGAACTCGCCATCAAGGTGGCAACCGAACTCGGGTTGCGAACACACAAATAAATACAGAAGAGGTCCAGTTTTGAACGCTTCCAAAGTCTTTTACACAAACCTTCGCTGCGAGAATGGAGACTCCCGTCTGGACAAGCTTGAACGCTTGCTCAAGCAGGCTGGCATTGGCTCCATTGACTTCAAGAACAAGTTCACCGCAATCAAGATTCACTTCGGGGAGCCGGGAAACCTCTCCTTTCTCAGGCCCAACTACGCCGCTACGGTGGTGCAACTGGTCAAGGAGTTGGGAGGACGTCCGTTTCTTACTGATTGCAATACGCTCTATGTCGGTGGGCGCAAGCATGCCCTCGACCATTTGGAGAGCGCCTACCGCAACGGTTTCATGCCCTACGCCACCGGCTGTCATATCCTGATCGCTGACGGCCTGAAGGGTACGGATGAAGTGTTGGTTCCTGTTGCAGGTGAATACGTGAAAGAGGCCAAGGTAGGCCGTGCACTGATGGATGCCGATATCCTGATCAGCCTCTCCCACTTCAAGGGCCATGAAGGTACTGGTTTTGGCGGTGCTCTGAAGAATGTGGGTATGGGCGGTGGCTCTCGTGCCGGAAAGATGGAGATGCACTGCGATGGAAAGCCGCAGGTCGAGCAAGACAAATGCATCGGCTGTGGCAATTGTGTGGACATCTGTGCCCACGATGCACCGCATATCACCGATGGACTCTCCTGGATTGATCACGAGAAGTGCGTAGGATGCGGTCGTTGCATCGGAGTCTGTCCCACCGATGCCATCAGCAATGATGACAGCAGCTCCAACGACAAGCTCAACTGCAAGATCAGCGAGTATGCGTTGGCCATTTGCCAAGGCAGACCCCATTTCCACATCAATCTGGTCATTGAAGTATCCCCCAACTGTGACTGCCACAGCGAGAATGACTTGGCCATTGTCCCCGATGTGGGCTTCTTTGCCTCCCTCGATCCGGTGGCTCTCGACCAAGCATGTGTGGATGCAGTGAATCG
>RZYT01000221.1 GCA_009930195.1 Spirochaetia bacterium
ACGCTATACAGAGCAGGTCAAGCGCATACGCGAGCTGCTCAGCTCAATCAACATGCTCCACAACCATCAGCTGTTGGTAGACGGTACAGGCGTGGGAGAGCCAGTGGTTGACATGATGCGCGAGCAGGGCCTCATGCCCCTGCCCATCGTCTTCACCGGAGGAAATGAGGCGAGGCCCGTCTACAGCGACTTCGGCAAGGTGTTCGGCTCATCCGGCAACTCATTCGGCAGCTTCGCAGGGGCTACGGTCCTCAAGGAGATGCACGTTCCCAAGGAGGACCTGGTCCACGCAGGCATGATAATCATGCAGCAGGGACGCATGAGGATGGCCGCAAACCTGCAGCACGCAGAGGATTTTAAGCTCCAGCTCACCCGCTTCAAGGGCTCGGTCAACGAGAAGACCGGACGCAAGAGCTACAACAACGAGACCGACGAGATCCACGACGACCTGGTGGTCACCTACCTCATGGCAAGCTGGTGGATTACCTACAGGCGAGTGACAGAGAAAGAGCGTGTGGTGCGCTCGAGTGATAACAACGCAGACTACAACCCGTTCGACTACGTGTCGGGCGGGCCTACGCGATAAGGGGTGCATGACATGGCAGTAACCGAGAAACAGATGGAGCAGATAGCGAATCTCAACAAGACCCTGCTGACCTACAGGGCGATCTACGAGGGACATTGGGGGGAAATCATCAAGTATCTTGCCCCATCATATGCAAGTGCCAGGCCGAGCGGAGAGCCTGGAAGCGAGAGTGCGCCGGACTTCAAGGATATTTTCGACACATCGGCTATCTATGCATCGAACATCCTCGCAGACGGCCTGCAGGGCTATGCCTTCGGGCGCAACATTGCGTGGTTCCGCCTCAGGTTCGAGGAGAAGGGCCTCATGGACGGCAAGCTAAACCGCGAATACCTGCAGTTGGTGGAGAAGCACCAGTACGACCAGTTCGACAAGAGCAACTTCTACGACGAGAGCAGGGCGTTCCTGCGATGCGGAGCCGACTTCGGCACTGCAGTCATGACCATCGAGCAGGACAACGAACGCGGCATCCCCGTGTTCCACACGTTGCATCCCGGCACATACGCCATCGAGGAGAACCGATTCGGCGATGTGAGCGTGCTGGTCAGACGGTTCTGGCTCACCCTGCCCGAGGCGATCGAGAAGTTCGGAGAGGACAACCTGCCAAAGCAGATGCTCTCGAACAAGGAGGATGTGACAAGCACCCACGAGTTCTACCAGTACATCGCACCGGACACCCGCATCAAGGTGGACATCGCCGGCACCGACCCGTTCGTGTCCATCTACTGGGCGTCTGCAGAGGCAAAGAAGCCGGTCAAGGAGGAGCGCTTCACCCGCAAGCCGTTCTTCTCCTGGAGATGGGCCAAAAACCCCTGCGGGAGTCCGTGGGGCGTGGACAACCCCGGCATGGTCGAGCTTCCAAACATCAAGATGCTGCAGAGCCTCAAACAGGACCAGCTGAGGCTTTCCCAGCTCATCGCACGGCCCCCAATCAAGCGCACCGAGGGCCTGCGGGTCAACTTCACCCCAAGCGGCTTCACCGACATAACGCCTGGCGCCGACTTCGCCCCCGTGCAGATGGTTGGCAACCTTGCATGGACCGAGAACCAGATTGCGCTCTACCGCCAGCAGGTCGATGCGAGCTACCACAAGGACTTCTTCCTTGCGCTGATGAGCAACCTTGAGCGACTCAAGACGGCCACGGAGGTGAACGCATTGGTGGATGAGAAGAGCGCCATCATGAGCAGCTTCTTCAGCCGCCTGTCGCACGAGTTCATCGAGCCGGTGCTGGAGGCGGTCTACGAGATGGAGATGGACGCCATGCGCCTGCCCCCGCCTCCTGCAACGCTTGCAGAGCAACAGCTGCGCATCGACTTCGTCAGCCCCTTGTCCATGCTCCAGAAGCGTGCGCTGACATTCAACACCACCAAACAGTTCCTGGCAGAACTCCTTGCCGTCGCGGAGCTCAATCCCACCGTGTTCGACAAGGTGAATCTCGATAGATATGTGGAGGTTGCCGGTGAAGGCTACAACGTCGACGAGAAGATCATCAAGAGCGACAAGGAAGTCGCTGAAATCAGGGCGGCACGGGCTGCAATGCAACAGCGACAGCTCGAGTTCGAAAACAATCTCAGAGCCTCCGAGACAGGCGCAAAGAGCTACGGCGCTGCATCGAAGGCCCCGGAAAAAGGAAGCCCGGCCGAGGCCGCTGCCAAGGGAGGACGGGTATGACGATCCTTGAACGCCAGGCGTGGCGCAATACCTTCGGCTCTGCTGACGGCAGGGCCGTGCTGATGGATATACTCAACCGGCTCGGGTTCTACGCCGACGACCCATCGGCGATCAAACCGGAGCTGCAGGCCGTTGCGAACTGGATGCTGGGCCGGCTCGGCTCGAGGACCATAGGCAACCTGCAGGCATATACCGACGCACTGATCGACTGCGGAGGACTGCAGGACACCGAAGACGAACCGCTACAAGGAGACGAAAATGTTTAACTTATTGCAAAGGCTCATGCTCATCATGATGGCACCCGACGGAGGTGATGCTGGCTCGGGTGGAACCCCTCCCGCAGACACCTCGACACCACCGGCTGATGCACCGCCTGCAGACCCTGCAAAGCCTGCAGGAACTGACACACCCCCTGCAACCCTGCCTGCAGACCAACCGCCCAAGCCGCCCCTTCCCAAGTACTCCAGCCAGCTCTCCCCAGCCAAGCGTGAGAGCGAGGAGTACCAGAAGTACCTCTACAAGCACGGGGACCTCAACGAGCTTGCCGACGACTATGTAGCCCTCAACAAGCGCATGGAGAAGTCGCTGGAGCTTCCCGGCAAGGACGCTAAGCCCGAAGAGGTTAAGGCCTTCCTGCAGAAACTCGGAGTGCCGGAGGAACCGGGTGCATACAAGCTGGAGAACAGCCTCTCGGAGACCAACCCGCTCTACAAGGACATGGAAGGCGAGATGCGCAAGCAGTTCTTCCGTGCAGGCCTCACCAACCGGCAGGCCCAGAACATGTGGTCCCTGCTCACCGAAGGCTACAAGCAGGCCACGACATACATGGAGCAGCAGAAGGCCCAGCAGGCCCAGACCTTCGATGCAAGGCTCGCCGCCACCCTGGACAAGACCTACACGGTCAAGAGCGAGCGCGACTCTGCCATGAAGGAGACGGCCAACCTGTTCAAGCAGCACATCCAGCGAACGGGGCTTGGCAAGCTCTACAAGGACAGCGGGCTGATCTACAACCCTGACTTCGTCATGGCCATGGCCGCCGAGGAAAAGGCGAGAAGCGGAAACAGCTTCGTCCAGGGCCAGCCCGGTGGGAAGCAGGATGAATCGATCGGGGCCTTCGGCACCGGATACCACAAGTCCTTCAAGGACCAGGTCGGCCGCTGACGCCGACAAGGGAGAACGCAATCATGGGAATACTGGACGACATACTGGCAACGATACCTGCAGACGCACCCGCCGATCATGGTGGAAAACAGGAGCCTAATCCTGCACCGAACACTCCTCCTGCAGAGCCGAAGGAGCCCGAGTCCGGGTGGTACGGCAAGCAGTTCAGAGAGACTTACATGCAGGAAAAGACGCCGTAGTAAGCGCTGTTGCAGGCGTTTTATGAAGGTTGGATAATCAAGTACGGGCAACGACGGGACTCGTCTTATGCTTCTGGTGTACCGAGCAGGGAACCATAGGGGGCTGGATGATGAGGAAACGGAGGCCGGTTACATACAAATCAAATAGTTTGTGAGGTACA
>RZYT01000222.1 GCA_009930195.1 Spirochaetia bacterium
AGGTGATCAGTACAATGCCTTGTTTCATGGTATGCATAGTATCAGATAAACAGAAGCGGAAGGCAATCACCGGCGATGGGAAATGGGTCAGCTCATTGTCGCCATAGGCTGCATTTTGCTGTATACTCATCAGGTCGAGGAAGGTGTATGAAACAGATTGTCGTTGCAGCAGCACTCATCATCAAGGATGGGAACGTGTTTGCGGCACAGAGAAAGGATAGCGGGGACCTTGCCAAAAAATGGGAGTTTCCCGGAGGGAAGCTGGAAGCGGGTGAGTCCGGAGAAGAAGCCATCGTACGGGAGATCAGAGAAGAGCTTTCTGCCAAGATAGCGGTGACGGGGTACCTGATGACGGTCGAGCATACCTACCCGACCTTCCACATCACCATGCATGCCTACCTCTGTGAACTGGAAGCTGGGGATCTGGTGCTTTCCGAGCATCTGGACAGCCGTTGGCTGGGTCCGGATGAACTGTACGATGTAGACTGGGCTGCAGCAGACCTTCCCATCGTCGAGCGGGCCAAGGCTCTGTTGGCCAACCGATGAACAGCCTCAGCTCGGAGTTCCTGCTCAAAAGTCTGAAGACGGGCTTTGTGGATGACACGGTAGCCAGCTCGGATGCCTACCGTCCCGATCTGGTGCTGAACAGACCGCCACACCAGAAGGTGCTCTCTGCACTTGTCAATGAGCTGGAGACCTGTACGTTTTTCCAATTCTCCGTTGCCTTCATCACCTTGGGAGGCTTGGTCCAGCTTCATCAGGCCCTCCTTGATGCAGAGGGGAGGGGAGTGAAGGGACAGATTCTCACCTCAGACTACCTGAATTTCACCGAAGCGGATGCGCTTGAGGCCATTGGGCGGCAATACCCCCATATCGAGCTTCGCATCGCAATGGGTGAGCCCTTCCACGCAAAGGGATACGTCTTTACCCACCCAAGCCACGTAACCTTCATTGTTGGCAGTTCGAATATCACCGCACATGCGCTTGCCCGCAACTGTGAATGGAATGTGCGTTTCCATGCACTCAGCACGGGGGAGTTCTCCCACAAGATGCAAGACGAGTTTGCCCAGATTTGGTCTCAGGCACGGGAAGTTGATGCTCTTTGGTTGGGCCACTACCGCACCATCCAGCAGAGTACTGCGTGGCAACGGAATCTCAGTCATGTCGGCAGTGCAGAAGAGCCGGAGGAGACCCAGGAGGAGATCATCCCCAACTCGATGCAAAGGGAAGCATTGCAAGCTCTGGCAGATTTGCGCATGCAGGGAAAGCGCAAAGCACTGCTGATCTCGGCTACCGGGACGGGCAAAACCTATCTCTGTGCCTTCGACGTGCAGGCGGTGCGTCCAAAGCGCTTTCTCTTCATTGTCCACCGCGAACAGGTCGCCCGTCGCTCGATGGAAAGTTTCCAAAAGATTCTGGGAACGGACATCGAAATGGGAATGCTCGGCTCGGGAAACAAGACCCCTGCTCCCTATGTGTTTGCCATGATCCAGACGCTCTCCAAGAGCGAGGTGCTTTCCCAGTACCCATCAGACCATTTTGACTACATTGTGGTTGATGAGGTGCATCACAGTGGGGCGAACTCCTATCGTAAGGTGCTTGATCACTTCTCCAGTGCGTTCCTGCTGGGTATGACGGCAACGCCAGAGCGCAGCGATGGGTTTGACATCTATGACCTCTTCGACCATACGGTTGCGTATGAGATACGGCTCAAGCAGGCTCTGGAGGCAGACCTGCTCTCTCCCTTCCACTACTTTGGGGTCAAGGACCTGAGCATTGATGGCAAGATGGTGGAGGATGCAACAGCCTTCTCCACGCTGGTTGCTCAGGAGCGGGTTCTGCGAATCGGCGAAGTGCTGGAGCGCTATTCGCTGAAAAAGGAGAACCGGAGGGGCCTGATCTTCTGCAGCAGGGTGGATGAGGCCCATGAGTTGTCGGATAAGCTCAATGTATTGGGCTATAGGACACGTGCCTTAAGTGGTCAGGATGATGATGAGACCCGTACCAAGGTGCTCGATGCGTTGGCTTCAGACCGAAGTGATCACTTGCAGTATGTGCTTGCCGTCGATATTCTCAATGAGGGCATCGACATCCCCATCCTGAACCAGATTGTCATGCTCAGGCCAACCCAGTCAGCCATCGTTTTTGTCCAGCAGCTCGGGAGGGGACTGAGGAAGTTTGCGGGCAAGAAGTTTGTGACGGTCATCGATTTCATCGGCAATTACAAGAACAGTTTTCTCATTCCCGTCGCCTTGTTCGGTGCCTACACCTACGAGAAAGATTCTCTGCGCCGTTA
Source organism: Spirochaetia bacterium (assembly GCA_009930195.1). Taxonomy (GTDB): domain Bacteria; phylum Spirochaetota; class Spirochaetia; order Sphaerochaetales; family Sphaerochaetaceae; genus Sphaerochaeta. The sequence continues at coordinate 2,297 of RZYT01000222.1, forward strand.
CCTTACCGGGGGCAGCCTCGGTATCCCCGGGGTATCCACGATCAACTTCGAGAAAATAGCGAAAGAGCAGATCTATGCATCCATCAATACAGCAAACTTCTCACAGCTGGCCTTCCTCAAATCTGAGTATCAGAAGATGAAGGTACGGTTGGGCAGAATTCCGACCATGATGGATTTCACCAAGACGGATGCCGTATCTGCCCTGCTGTTCATTGAGAGGGCAAATAGTTATCGCCACTTTCTCCAGAAAGTGGAGAAAACCCTCCCCCCTCTTTCCATTCAGCAGATGCAGAGCCTGCTGTTCCTCAGCAAGATCCTTGCAAAAGGGTTGCGACCCTATGAGTCGATCATCCTGAATCTTTTGCTGACAGAGGGTGATCGGGTTTTCTCGTTGGATGATGTGCGTACCTGCATCGCACAGACCTGCTCATCCTATGTGAGTGATGAGCAAGATCTCAATTCAGCACTTCGCATCCTCTCCAACGGCTTCTTCCGTGATCAGGACAAGGCAAATCATGGGAACCTGCTGTATGTGTCCATCAATGAGGAAATGATCGGGATGCATCCCGAGTTCAGAACGTTGCTCAATGAAGGGGAGGAGTATCGCAGGCATGTGCAAGACCTGCTCTCGTTCTCAGTTTTCCAATTCCAGGCGCGCGACCAAAAGAGCCGTCTTTCCCATGATCTCTATCTGTATGGCAAGTACACCAGATCTGAAGCCTTGCTGCTCCTTGGATGGGAGAAGGACATGGTTCCCCTGAACATCGGTGGATATGTCTACAGCAAGGATCTGCAAGTCTGTCCGATTTTCGTCACGTTGGAAAAAGATGTAGCCTCCATCGACCCGGGCATCAACTACAAGGATAGTTTTCTCACAGCCGAGGAGTTTGCTTGGGAAACAAAGCACGGACGTGATTTCAATTCTCCGGAAGTGAAGGCAATGGACAAGCAACAAGCGTTGGGTTTGCGTCTCCCTCTCTTCGTAAAGAAACATGATGATGAGGGGCATTCCTTCTACTACATGGGCGATATGACGTTCCTAAGGAAGGAGTTGCGGGAAAAGCTGACAGGTACGCGGGGTAAGAGACCTATTGTTGCGATGTGGTTCAGGATGCAGAAACGGGTAGAGGAGAGTTTGTATCGGTATCTGACAGGGGTTTGAGGAAGCGTTTGCCAAAATGCATGAAGCTCTGCAAAGTGCGCTGCTCCCATCATATTGCAGAGCAAAAAACACTTCCTGGCTTTCAGTCATATGTTGGAAATGGCCTAATTCCCTTTCAATTGATCTCTGGTGATTGCAGAGAAGAACTCCTTGTCCCAGATATCCAAGACCGAGGGATTGGGAATGAATGGGGTCACATCCTGTTTTACTGCTTGGAATTCAAGCGATTCAAAACGATTGAGAAGCTTTTCCTTAACCACTTCCAAGGTAAGCGGAACTTCCATGTACCAATGCCC
>RZYT01000032.1 GCA_009930195.1 Spirochaetia bacterium
TGCTGCAGGCTGCTTTGTGCAAGGGGTGGGAACCGACTCTCGGCTACCTTATCTGATCTTCACTTCAATGGTCTTGGGCAGAACCTCTTCCTTCTTGGGAAGGGTGATGGTCAGCACGCCATCGCTGAACTCGCCCTCGATTGCGGACTCATCGATATCCTCAGGAAGGCTGAAGGAGCGTTCAAACTTCTTGAAGTAGCGCTCGCGCACCAGGTTCTTCCTGCCATCCGCATCCTTGAGCGTCTGCTTGTCGCTGCTGATTCTCAGCACATGCTTGTCAACATTGACCTGGACCTCATCCTGCTTGTACCCGGCAAGCTCTGCCTCAATGACATACGCTTTCTCGGTCTCATAAATGTCTACCGGCGGAATCTTGCTCGAGCTGACGCCCCAATCGGACCAGAGGTCGTTGAACAGGGATTCGAAGTTCGATACCGGGTTGCTGTTGTTGTAGGATACGTAATATTTCATTGTGACACCTCCATGTGTTCATGTCTGTTCGTTGTTGATGCAAACATATATGCAAAAGGCGTGCCAACTTTTTGAAAGAAAAAGAAAAAATTTCTTTAATAGTTTTTATTTATTTGTATTACATACTTTTAATAAGTATTTGAATCTAATGGCAAGGTACTATGCACCACACATCCTGGATGCAAAGCACCCGCAATGAACCCTGCCCATCATCCTGATTGGGTCAAATCGACACACGCGAGTCAAAAAGAGCCCAGAATGGACTCTCTCTGACACACCGATCAGCCAAAATAGCGGACAGCGCCCCAAAACAACGCAGAATCGGCTTGTGCCTCAGTATTCTGATAGAGCCGTTCCACAATGCGCTCGCTGTGCGCCATCCTGCCGAACACCTTGCCGTCAGCACTGCTCAACGCTTCCACTGCGTACAGGGAGCCATTAGGATTGTCCGGATAGCTTGTGGTTGCATATCCCTGGCTGTCCACATACTGGCTGGCAATCTGGCCTTGCTTGATCAGGTCTGCAAGCACCGAATCCTCTGCAAAAAACCTGCCCTCCCCATGCGAAACAGGGAGCAGCTGGGTATCCCCCACCTTGAAGGCACTGAACCAGGGGGAGAGATTCGAACTGACACGACAGTTGACCAACCGGGAGATATGATGCCCCACCTGGTTGTCCAGCAGCATGGGATCGCCTGCAGCTGGCTTTCGTATCGCTCCATACGGAAGCAGCCCAAGCCTTACCAAGGCTTGGAACCCGTTGCAGATTCCACCCACCAGAGCGTCATGCTCGGCGAGCAGGGTCTCGATCCTGGCCTTGATCAGGGGATTGGCCAAGAAAGATGCGATGAACTTGCCCGAGCCATCCGGCTCATCAGCTGCGGAGAAGCCCCCGCTCAAGAACAGGATCTGGCACTGCTGAAGGGAGGCGAGCATACGTTGTACGCTCTGCTCGACATGCTTGGGAGTAAGGGTGTTGATCACAAGCAACTCCACTTCCGCTCCCACTCCTTTCCAAGCCTTCCGGCTGTCAAGCTCACAGTTGGTTCCCTCGAAAACCGGGATGAGCACCCGCGGTTTTGCCTTGGGGTATCGGCATTTCGGCCACGTGTCCACAGCATACTCCAAGGAGGGCACCCGCTTCCCCTCAGCATGCATCGAGCCGTATACCGGGGCAAGCGGAGCCTCAAGGGCAGAGCGCAGTGACTTGATGTCCTTGCCACAGCTTGGGAAAACCACCTCCGCTTCTGCAGTGGTTCTTCCAATGAGCACTCCTCCCTCCAGGGGCCCATCCGTCTCCACCACAAAGGCACCATAGCGCTTCGTAGCCAGGTCAAGATCGGTTTCCAGTATGCAGCCGATCTCATTGCCCAGGCTCATATGGGTTACCGCCAGAGCCAAGCCACCCCATCCCACAGCATAGGCTGAGCGTACCCGCTTCTGGCGAACCAGCGTACTGACATGCGTGAACAGGGCAAGAAGATCCTCTTCGCGCTCTGCTTCCAAAAGGAAGAGAGAAGAACCAGCCTGTACAAAATGGTTGCATCCCACCTGGTTCTGCTTGGCCACACTGACAGCAAAGCTGACCAGCGTGGGAGGAACCGAAAGCGAACCATAGGTACCGCTCATCGAGTCCTTGCCGCCGATGGCGGCCGTACCGAAGAGCCTCTGTGCCTTGTATGCTCCCAAGAGGGATGCAAGCGGCAGACCCCAGCGATCGGGATCGCTTCCAAGCTTTCCGAAATACTCCTGGAACGTCAGATAGGTCTGGGCAAGATCGCCCCCTGCTGCCGCCACCTTGGCAAGCGAGTGCATCACTGCAAGGAAGGCACCGTGGAAGGGGTTTGCTTCCGATTCATAGGGGTCATAGGCATAGGAGGCAAGGCTGGTGGCAGTGGTCCTCCCTTCCTCTACAGGAATGAGAGCGGCCATCACCTGCGCCGGACTTGACTGTGTCTTTCCGCCGAAGCCCTGCAGCACACTCCCCCCTCCGATGGTAGTGTCAAAGCGCTGGGCCAACGCCTGCTTGCTTGCTGAGTTCAGGTCGGAGAGAAGCGTGGCAAGTTCCGCTTCCCCAAAAGGCTCTTGCTTTGCAGCGCGCTCCGCATAGCGGGGAACATGCACTCGCGCCCGCTTTCTTGCCCCGTTGCAGGAGAGCAGCTCCCGGCTGAGATTCACCAGGGTCTTTCCCTGACAGTGCATCACCAGATTGGGCTCTTCGGTAATTTGGGCAACCACCGTAGCCTCAAGGTTCTCCTCCTCGGCATAGCGAAGGAACTGCTGTGCATCCTGCTGGGCAACCACCATGGCCATTCGTTCCTGACTCTCGCTGATAGCCCGTTCGGTCCCATCAAGACCCTCGTACTTGGTCGGAAGTGCATCAAGGTCGATCATCACCCCGTCGGCAAGCTCACCGATGGCCACACTCACTCCCCCGGCACCAAAGTCATTGCAACGCTTGATCAGGCGGGTCACCTCAGCTCTTCGCATCAGACGCTGCAACTTGCGCTGCTGGGGAGCATTGCCCCGCTGAACCTCGGAAGCACAGGACTCCAGACTGGTCAGTCCATGGCTTTTCGAGGAGCCGGTTGCCCCACCACAGCCGTCCCGGCCGGTCCTGCCCCCAACGAGAATGACCACATCAGAAGGATCGGGCTGCTCCCTGCGGACCTGTGCCAGTGGCACTGCCCCGATGACAAAGCCCAATTCCATATGCTTTGCCACAAAACCCGGGTGGTAGAACTCCTCCACCAGGGAGGTCGCCATGCCTATCTGGTTTCCGTACGAGCTGAAGCCGTGGGCAGAGCCCAGGGCTATGGTTCGCTGAGCCAGCTTTCCCTCAAGCGTCTGCTCCAAGGCTGTGGTGGGATCGCCGGATCCTGAGATTCTCATCCCTTGGTAGACGTAACTGCGCCCGGAAAGAGGATCGCGGATAGCCCCACCGATGCAGGTGGCAGCCCCTCCGAAGGGCTCTATCTCAGTCGGATGGTTGTGCGTCTCATTCTTGAACTGCAGCAGGTAGGGAACGTTCTTCCCATCGACGTCCACATCAATGTGGACCGAACACGCGTTGATCTCATCGCTCACGTCAAGGCGTTTCAAACCCCCATTCGCCTTGAGGTATTTTGCACCACCGGTGGCCAGTTCCATCAACGTCAGCGCCTTGGTGATGCCAAGTCTTGACCGGTCCTTGAGAAACATCTGGTAGATGGCATCTATCTGGGGGTCATCGATCACCACCTCGTCCAGCTCGGTGAGAAAGGTAGTATGCCTGCAGTGGTCGGACCAGTAGGTATCCAACACCCTCAGTTCTGTAAGGGTGGGATTGCGGTCTTGGCTGATGAACCAGCGCTGGATAAGCGCAAGGTCCTCCTCATCCATGGCAAGCTGGTACTCAGCAAGCACGCCTTTCAGGTCCTGCCGCTCGCAAAATCCATCGAGGGTGGGAGGAAACAGAGGAGCTTGTGCTCGTTCAAAGAGCTGGTCAGGAACCCGTTCGTCGGCTTCGCGTGACTCCACCTCATTGATGAGGTACGCACGTATTCGCGCTTTCTCCTGTTCACTGAAAGTGCCCTCAAAACAGTAGAACGTGGCGGTCCTTACCTGTATTTCGGTATCAGGAAGAAGAAGCTTGCCGCAGAGCTGGACTGCATAGGCACGCTGGTCGAACTGACCGCTGTGCATCTCCACCCCAAGATTCCACGTATGCTGGGGAAGTTTGTCCAGTTTCCGGTCACGGGTGCTGTCGACCAGCAGCTGGTCACCCAGCAGGGAGACTTGCCCGGCATCGAGACCCTCCAGTGTGTAGCGGAGGCAAATCTGCAAGCCCTGAAGGTCCTGCAGACCCAGCAGGCTCCTAAGCTGAGCAGCCAACTCGACATCCCGGTTTCCATAGGCATCCTTACGACACAACAGCACCTGATGAACCATCAGACTCCTCCCCTTCCAAAGCACGACAACCAATGTCGGTACGATAGTGCATTCCTTCAAACGCAACCTGTTTCACCGCTTCATAGGCAAGATTCCTTGCCTCTGTCAGTGTTTCCGCCCTGCCCAACACATGCAGCACCCTTCCCCCGGTACTGGTCAGCGTTCCATCAGACGACCGCTTCACCGCAGCATGCAACACAGAGGATCCAGGAGGAAGATGGCCGATGCGGATCGTCTTGCCCACCTCTGATGCAATCGGATACCCCTTGCTGGCCAAAGTGACGGAAACGGCGTAGCCCGGATGGAATTTCACGCTCTTGGTGTCGAGCATTCCTTCCCGCGCACCGACCAGCAGATCGAGCACATCTGCATCCAGCAACGCAAGCACGGCTTCGGCTTCAGGATCGCCGAAACGGCAGTTGTATTCGATGACCACAGGACCCTCGGGGGTGAGCATGAGGCCGAAGAAAAGGCAGCCGATGAATGCGCTGCCTTCTTCCTTGAGCCCTCTGATGGTGGGGAGCACGATGTGCTGCATGCAATCATCAGCCACATCCTGGGTGTAGTACGGGTTGGGGGCAACCACACCCATGCCACCGGTATTGGGCCCTGTATCCCCATCCCAGGCCCGCTTGTGGTCCATGGCACTGGCCAAAGGAAGCACATGCTCACCGTCGCAGAGGACCAAGAGGCTGACCTCCGGCCCTGTGACAAACTGCTCCATGACAATGGTGTCCCCGCTCATGCCGTGGATGTGGTCTACCATCATACTGGTGAGCGTGGAAAAGACCGTGTCCCTATCCTCAGCGATGACCACCCCTTTGCCCAATGCAAGTCCATCGGCCTTGATGACGATGGGAAGCGGGCAGGTTGCACCGTACTCCTTCGCTTCATCAAAATCGGTGAACACACGGTAGGAGGGAGTGGGAATGTGATGACGCTGCATGAAGGCTTTCGCCCATGCCTTGCTGCCTTCCACCCTGCTTGCACGCTTGGTGGGGCCGAAACAGTGGATTCCCCCTGCTTCCAGGAGATCCACCAATCCGTCGACCAAGCACTGGTCCGGCCCGATGACGGCAAAATCAATCTGCTTGTCCCAGGCGTAGGAGAGAATGGCCTGATGGTCGGAAAGCCTGATGTCCTGCATCTCTGCCAACGCTGACATGCCGGCATTCACCCCAATACCGTAGAGAACGGGATGCAAAGCACTCTTTGCAATTGCCTTTGCCAGGGCGTGTTCGCGGCCGCCCGAACCGACTATGAGGACGCGCATCCTAGTGGTGGAAGAGACGGATGGAGTTGCAGACCATCACCATCTTGTACGCGTCACAGGCCTCGATGACCAGCTCATCACGAAGGGACCCGCCGCTTTGCACCACATAGGAGACCCCGCTGCGGGCAGCGCGGTCGATGTTGTCACGGAAGGGGAAGAAGGCATCACTGGCCAAGCTGACCCCACTGACACGCGAGAGGATCTCCTGTTTCTGCTCTGCCGATAGAGGACTCACCTTCTCGGAGAAGTAGCGCTGCCACTCATCCAGCTCCCCCTGCAGGTAGTGCTCCACCGCATTGTCCTTGTCATTGCGGCTGAGCTTGGGAAGGAAGGGAAGATCGAGTACGGCCTTGCATTGGCGCAGATGCCAGAGATCCGCCTTGTCCCCGGCGAGCCGGGTGCAGTGGATGCGTGACTGCTGGCCCGCCCCCACCCCGATGGTCTGGCCGCGTTTTGCATAGCAGACGGAGTTGGACTGGGTGTACTTGAGGGTATTCAGGGCAACCAGGAGGTCGATCACCGCCTCCTCGGGAATAGCTTGCTCGTGTGTCACCACAGGCTCGAGGACCGACCTGTCCAGGACAACAGCGTTGTGCTCCTGGGTGAAGGTGATGCCGAACACCGAGCGTGTCTCCAGAAGCGGGGCTTGCCAACCGGAATCGATGGCGAGGACGGTGAAGGAACCTCCTTTCTTCTGCTTGAGCACTTCCAACGCTTCGGGGGTATAGGAGGGGGCGATGACCCCATCGCTGACCTCGGCCTTGATGATCTTGGCAGTACTGAGGTCGCACTCATCGCTGAGGCTGATGAAATCACCGAAGGAGGACATCCGGTCGGCACCGCGGGCCCGCACATACGCTGCAGCCAGGTTCGACAGCTCCTGGCTTTCCGAGATGAAGTACATGCTTCGCTCCACCTCATCAAGGGCCAGTCCCACGGCCGCTCCTGCAGGACTCACATGCTTGAACGAAGCGGCACTGGCAAGGCCGGTTGCCTTCTTCAGTGAGCTGACCAGCTGCCATCCATTGAGGGCATCGAGCAGGTTGATGTATCCTGCCTTGCCGTTGAGCACCTTCAGAGGCAATGTTCCTTCCTCTACACTGATGGCAGCCTGTTTCTGGTTAGGGTTGCACCCATACTTCAATTCAAGACGATCCACGCGCTATCTCCTCTCTTCTGCATTGATGATGATGGTCTGGACCTCATGGCTATCCAGATCGATTTCTTTCACACACAAGCCCACCCGGACCTGCTCATCCAGGCTCTGCCAGACGGACCGGGCAAGTTGCTCTCCGCTTCCTTTGAGAAGCACCCTCCTGGGCTCCCCCTCAAAGGAGGGAAGAGGCTCCGCTTCCCGCTCATAGGTATGGATCAGATGGCCCTCTCCTGCCTGCAGGTTGGCGTAGGGGAAAAAGGCATGCTCACACGAACTGTCTTCTCTCCTGCGAAGGATGGAGAGGGTGTAGGAACGGGTATCCTCGGCTTGGAAAAGGGCGCTGATGCGCGGGGTGTAGTTCGGCGCATCAGGCTCGTAGGTACTGTCGGCCAAGCCTTCCTCGAAGGAGCGACCGCCGGACAAGGAGGCAAGGATGGCCTCACTCTGGTCCCCGTTCGCCACCACGAATGCATTGCCGATACGGTCGATCGCACGGTAGATGATCAGGGACGGGTCCACAAGCAGGCTCTCATCGAGTGCCTCGGTACGCACAGCCTCGTTTTGGGCGACAAGCATGCGATTCCTGCTGTGCTTGCTGCGGGCAGTGATGAAGTAGACAAGCAAGGCTTTGCCCTCCTCGCTCATGCCGCAGGCGATGCCCCTGCCGGGGTAGCGCAGGCCTTTCAGATAGTGTTCGATTTGCATCTCTTCCTCCAATGTCCGGCAGTACTGCTGCACCGTCTTGGGCAACAAGGTCCACTCAATGGTCTCCCGGATTCGTCTTCCAAGGGTTTCGGGTGTGTCATCGTCGGCAACACTGAGCGCCTGTTGCGCGAGAATGGGACCTTCGTCCGCCTCTTCGGTCACCAGATGGACCGTCGCACCGCTGATCTTCACCCCGCGCTTGAGAACCGCTTCATGGACACGCTCCCCATAATACCCTTTTCCCCCGAAAGAGGGGAGCAGGGAGGGGTGGATGTTGATGATGCGATTCCTGTAGGCATTGACAAACTGTGCTGAGAGGATGGTCAGAAACCCACTGAGCACAATCAGGTCAATCGCATAGTCAGCCAACAGGCCGACCAGCTCCTGCTCAAGGGCCTTTCTTCCCAGTGCCTTGCGATCGAAGCCGATGGAAGGGATCCCCTTCCTTCTGCTGCGCCCAAGGGCCGGTGCATCGGGCTTGTCACTTGCCACCAGCACCACCTTGCCGGGAACCAGATCGGCGTCCAGAAGCGCTTGGAGATTGGTGCCGCTTCCGCTTGCCAGTACCGCTATCCGTATCATAGGAGCACCAAAGCCTCGTCACTTGCCACCACTGAGCCCAGTACATAGGCATCAGGAAGGAGTGACAACGCTTGCTTGGCATCGTCCTTATCCAGGATGAGGACCATGCCCACCCCCATGTTGAACGTGTTGAACATCTGCCGGTCATCGATGGAGGAGAGCTTCTGCATAAGGCTGAAGATTGGATGGATCCTCACACGTTGCTTCTCAATCCTTGCACCCAAGCCCTCCGGGAGGGAGCGGGGAATGTTCTCGAAGAACCCTCCCCCCGTGATATGGCTCGCTCCCTTGATAGCTACCTTCCCTGAGAGGGAGAGCACCTCGTTGACGTAGATGCGCGTAGGCTCGAGCAAGGCCGCTCCCAACGTGGTGCCAAGCTCAGGATAGGATGTCCCAAGGTTTTCGGGATGCTTGTCCAGGTCAAAGATTGAACGGACCAGGGAGAAGCCGTTGGAGTGCACTCCCGAGGAAGGAAGGGCCACCAGCACATCCCCTTCTGTGATGGAGGAGGTATCGAAGATCTTGGTCTTGTCCACCACTGCGGTACAGAAACCCGCGATGTCATACTCCCCTGCTGCATAGAAACCGGGCATCTCGGCCGTCTCACCCCCTATCAGGGCACAACCGGCCAAGAGGCAGCCCTGGGCAACCCCTTTGACGATTTGCTCCACTTTCTTCGGCTCGAGTTTTCCCAATGCGATGTAGTCGAGAAAGATCTTCGGCCGTGCGCCGCAGCAGATGACATCGTTGACGCACATGGCCACGCAGTCGATGCCGATGGTATCGTGCTTGTCCAGGGCAAAGGCAAGCTTGAGCTTGGTGCCCACCCCGTCGGTCCCGCTGACCAACACCGGATTCGGGCACTCGGAGAGGTCGAGTTCGAACATGCCGCCAAAGCCGCCGATATCCGAGCGCACTCCCTTGATGGCAGTTCTTGCCACATGGGCCTTGATCAACTCCACAGCCTCATACCCGCGGCGGATATCCACCCCGCTTTCGGCATACCGTTCACTGTGACTCTGAGGATGCATCAACAACTCCTTGTGGCGGCTCGCACGGATAGGAGCCGGTAAAGCAGGCACTGCAGAACCCTATGGATGGATGGTCGCTGAGTTTGAGTACCTGCTCGGGAAGCAGGAAACCCAACGAATCGACATCCAGGATCTTCTGCATCTCCTGATGGGTGTACTTGTGGGCGAACAGGTCCTTGCGCGAATCGATGTCCGTTCCGTAGTAGCAGGGATGGAGGAAGGGAGGGGCGGAGGAGCGCAGATGCACCTCCTTTGCCCCAGCTTCGCGCAGCAGGCGGACGATCCGCTTGCTGGTGGTTCCCCGTACGATAGAGTCATCAATGAGCACCACCCGCTTGCCTGCAACCGTGGAGGCGATGGGATTGAGCTTGATGCGCACCCCGCTCTCCCGTTCCCCTTGCTTGGGTTGGATGAACGTCCGGCCGATGTACTTGTTCTTGATGAACCCGATCCCGTAGGGGATCCCCGACTGCCAGGAGTATCCGATGGCCGCATCGATGCCGCTGTCAGGAACCCCGATGACCACATCCGCCTGGGCTGGATGCTCCAGGGCAAGGAAGGCGCCGCTGCGCAGCCGTGCCTGGTGTACGCTTATCGTGTCGATGACGCTGTCAGGGCGGGCGAAATAGATCAGCTCAAAGACACACAGGCTGCCCTTTCGCTCACCCACGTGCTTTTTCCTGCTCTCCAGCTGGCCGGTTTTCGCATCGACGATGCAAATTTCCCCGGGCTGCACATCCCTCAGGAAGCGGGCGCCAACGGCGTCGAGGGCACAGCTCTCACTGGCAAACACATAACCATCCCCAAGCGTTCCGATGCACAGCGGCTTGAACCCGTAGGGATCGCGTACGGCGATGAGCTTGCTGGCGCTCATTACCAGAAGCGAGTAGGAGCCTTTCAGCTCATCCATCGCCTTTTCGATCGCTTCCTCCACACACTCACTGGAAAGCCGGTGCTTGGTGATGATGTAGGCTATCACCTCGGTATCACTGGTGGTATGAAAGAGCGAGCCCTGCTTCTCCAACTCCGAACGCAGCACCTGGTCATTGGTGAGGTTGCCATTGTGGGCCAAGGCCATGCTTCCCATCTGGTGGCGGATGAGCAGGGGCTGCACATTCTCACGTGAACGCTCACCGCTGGTCCCATACCGGGTATGGGCGATGGCCATCCTGGTGGTGGGAGCGACCTGGACAGGCTCAGGAAACACCTCAGCAACAAGACCAAGGTCCTTCTGCAACGAAAGAGTTCCCCTGTCATTCAATGCGATGCCACACCCCTCCTGACCCCGATGCTGCAGGGCATAAAGACCAAGATGGCAGGCAAGTGCGGTGTCCACAGCGGCCTCTGAGTAGATGCCGAACAGCCCGCAGGCTTCCTTGAGCTTGCCCATCAGTTGACACCCATCAGCCGGAAAAGCACTTCCTGGTAAGCCGCCTCAACATCACCGAGATTACGGCGGAACCGATCCTTGTCCAACTTCTTGCCTGTCTTGGTGTCCCAGAACCTGCAGGTATCGGGGGAGATCTCATCGGCGAGGATCAGCTTGCCTTCATCGGTGATGCCGAACTCAAGCTTGAAGTCCACCAGCTCAATGCCAAGATCGAGCAGGTACAAGCCAAGGATGGTGTTTATCCTCAGGCTGTAGGCACTGAGCTGGGCAAGCTCGTCATCGCTTGCAAGACCGAGGGCCCTGATGTGGTATTCGTTGACCAGAGGATCGCCCAGATCATCCCGTTTGTAACAGAACTCAAGCACCGTACTGCCAAGCTTCATTCCCTCCTCAAGACCGAGACGGGTCGCCAGCGAGCCGGCTGCAATGTTGCGTACGATCACTTCCAGGGGGATGATGCGCACCTTCCTGACCGCAGTCTCCCGGTCGGAAAGCTCCTTCAGGAAGTGGGTGGGTATGCCTTCTTTCTCCAAGAGCTGCATCAGATGGTTGCTCACCCTGTTGTTGATGCTTCCCTTCTGGGCGATGGTCCCTTTCTTCAACCCATTGAAGGCTGTTGCGTCATCCTTGTAGGAGACAATATAGACACCCTTCTCATCGGTTTCATAGACCTTTTTCGCCTTTCCCTCATACAGTTGTTGCGTTTTTTGCATGGTATCTCCCTCTGGCAATAAAAAAGAGCTTCACCTGGTCTCAGGAAAAGCTCTCGTTGATTCGCTTGTCTGCACTTCTTGCCTGCTCGGCCATGGCGAGGCGCCTTTGGCCCAGCTTCTCTGCCAGCTCGGGATCCTGGAGTGCCAGGATCTGGGCGGCAAGCAGGGCTGCATTGGCCGCCCCATCTATGGCCACACTCGCCACCGGGTAGCCGGTGGGCATCTGCACCGTGGAAAAGAGTGCATCAAGGCCGGAAAGTGAGGTGGACAGGGGAATTCCGATCACCGGCAGAAGGGTTCTGCTGGCCAGCACCCCACCAAGATGGGCTGCCTTCCCTGCCGCTGCAATCAGCACCTTGAGGCCGCGCTGGGCAGCTGTGTCTGCAAAGGCAATCGTGTCATCGCTGGTACGGTGGGCGGAGAGGATCCGCTTCTCGAAGGGTATGCCCAGTTCGGTAAGTACCTGGAACGCTCCCTGGACCCGGTCCAAGTCGCTCGCGCTTCCCATCACTACGGCAACCTTGCAATTCTGTGTTGTCTGCATACGCGTACGGTAGCGAAAATAAAAAGGATATGCAAGACGTTTTTGCAACAAAAAATATCAATTTTGTTGTGACACAAGACAAATGAGCGCTAACGTTACTTCTTTTGCAACATTTCTTGCACCAAAAGTACAGCTTCCTCAACACATTTGTCGCAGGACTGCAATTCAATGCCGGTTTCCTCTCCCAACAACTCCTTGCAAACCAGGCTCTTGCAACGCTGGCCAAATGCATCCACCAGCGCTTTGGATTTTTCATAGGTCAGCGCTTTCGTCTGGCCTTCCACACTCCCTTTGCTGGTGACAAGACCCGCTATCGCAACGGCCCCACTGAGGGCCCCGCAGGTTGCCTGATGGCCGCCCATACCTCCGCCGAAACCTTCCATCATCGAAAAGATGATCGCTTCGTCCAGTCCCACGACGTCACTGAAACTGCAGGCCACAGCCTGGGCGCAGTTGTAGCCCTTGCTGCGCAGCTGGCGTGCTTTCTCCGTATAGTTTGTATCCACAGCTTACTCCTTCCCGCTCTTGTGCAAATAGTAGGCATAATCGCCTTCGTAGACGTTCAGCTTGCCGTAATCAATCTCGAAGACCCGATTTGCCAGATGCTTGAGGAAATAACGGTCATGGCTTACGATCATGAGGGTTCCCTCAAAGCGTACCAGCGCATCCAGCAGGACCTCGCGGCTTTGGATGTCAAGGTGGTTGGTCGGTTCGTCAAGCACCAGGAAATTCACTGGGTTGGCCAGCATGCAGGCGAGCATGACGCGGCTCTTCTCCCCGCCACTGAGCAGGCCGATCTTCTTGTCCACATCATCCCCGCTGAAGAGGAAGGCCCCCAACATCGCCCTGAGGACAGGAATGGTGGTCATGGGGACCCGGTCCGACACTTCCTCAAAGATGGTCTTGTTCGGATCCAGCACATCACTGGAGTACTGGCTGAAGTACCCGAGGTTTACGCTCGCTCCCAGGCTTACCTGTCCATCGGAGGGCTCGGTCATGCCGACTATGGTCTTCAGCAGGGTACTCTTGCCCGCCCCGTTCACACCGGTGAGGGCAATCTTGTTGCCCCGCATCACCGTTGCGCTGACCCCATGGAAGACGGGATGGGTCTTCCCTCCTGCAAGCGGCCACTCCTTGGCAAGGTCCTTCATGACCACCACTTGGTCCCCACTTCTCTGGCAGGGTGCAAACTGCACCTGCATGAGCTTGGTCTCAGGAGGAAGGCTGATGCGCTCAATCTTCTCAAGCGCCTTGATGCGCGACTGCACCAGGGAAGCGTGGCTGGCACGGGCGGCGAACTTTGCGATGAACTCCTCGTCCTTGGCAAAGCGAGCCTGCTGGCGGTTGAAAGTTGCGATGAGCTGTTCGCGGCGGATCTCCCGCTCACGAAGATAGAAGTCATAGTCACCGCTGTAACTGGTGACCTCGCCGTTGGCAACCTCAATGGTGCGGCTGCAGATGCGGGTCATGAACTGGCGGTCATGGCTGGTCATCACCAGATCACCCTTGAAGGAGGAGAGCCACGATTCGAGGTAGATGATCGACTCCAGGTCAAGGTGGTTCGTCGGTTCGTCCATCAACAGGACATCCGGCATGAGGGCAAGGATCTTGGCCAAGGCAATGCGCATTTTCCAACCACCGCTGAAGGTTTCCACCCTCTGCTGCTGCCGCTCCTTGGAGATGCCCAGGCCGGTGAGAATCTCCTCACTGCGGCTGACCAGGTCATATCCGTCACGTGCAAGGTATTCGGTCTGCAGCTCCCCGTAGCGGTCCATGTCGGCATCACTGAAATTACTCTCGGGATCGGCCATGCGATGCTCAAGTTGTTCCAGCTCGAGACCGATCTCATAGACGGCTCCAGAGCCGGCTATCACCTCTTCCAGGGCAGTACGTCCCTGCATCTCCCCCACATTCTGGCTGAAATACCCGATGATGGTACCGCCTTCGGTTACGACTTCGCCACTGTCGGGTTTTTCTTCCCCGCAGATGACCTTCAGCAAGGTACTTTTTCCCGCCCCGTTGGGGCCTACCAATCCGATGCGATCGCCGCTTCGGACCAGAACGTCCGCATTCCTGAGAATATACCTATCACCGTATGCTACATTGATGCCATTGAGTCTGACCACGCCTTTCTCCTGAAAGGCCGAGTATATCGGAAAAGCTTGACTCTGTCATGCTTTGAAGCGGCCGTAGATTGCAGCCCCGCACTGTGGGCAGACCCCACGATCGAGAGGCTTTGCATAGCCTGCATCTCTTGCCATCCGGTCCTCGATCAAAAGGGTATGGCAGGAGGGGCAGCAGGTGGCTTGGCCAAGAGAGGAGTTTCCCGCATACACATAGGGTATGGAGGAGAGGGAGGCAACCGAAAGCGCTTCCTGCAAGTACGCTTCGCTGGTAGGAGGATCGGTGCAGAGATAGCGGGGAACGTAGCGGCTCAGATGCCAAACCTGTACACCAAGATCGCCCAAAATGCGTCCCAAGCTCCTGATATCCTCCAGGCTGTGGCGGGTTTCCATGACCATGGTGGTCACTTCCACATGACAAGAGCTTCTTGCCAACACCTCCAGGCCCCTCAGCACCGGCTTCAGGCTGCCATTGCACATATCCCGATAGAACTGCTCATTGCCTTTCACATCGATGTTGTATGCATCGATGAGAGGCTTCAGGCGGGCAAGTGCCTCCTCACTGAAGGTACCGTTGGTCACCATGATGGTTGTCAGGGAGAACTCTTTGCACGCAGCAGCCACCTCCATCATGTAGTCCTGCCACACCAGCGGTTCGCTGTAGGTGAAGCTGACCGAAGGGCACCTTTGCTCGTTTGCCATGCGTGGCAGTTGCTGTGCATCCACCGGCCTATAGGAGATTTCCCCTTCATACTCGATCTGGCTGATCTGATGGTTCTGGCAGAAGGTGCAGCTGAGGTTGCAACCGAACATGGCCAGGGAAAGGGTCCTGGTGAACGGAAGGAAATGGTAGAGAGGCTTCTTTTCCACCGGGTCTACGGAGAGGGCGACCAGTTCTCCGTATGATCGGGTGACCAACACACCACCTTGGTTTTCTCGCACTGAGCAGACACCCCGTTGTCCCTCCCCAAGGAGGCAGTGGCGCCAGCAGAAGTCACACTGAAGTTTCATCAAACACCTCGGCTTGGAACACCTCGAACCGGCATTGCTCATCGGTATAGGCAAGATCAGGGAGGCCTGCCTTGCGGCACAGATGCCCAAGCATCGTCTCAAGGTCCCAGCCCTGCTCGGTAGCTACCTGGGGAAGGAAGACCGCACGATGGTAGTTGTGGGAGAGCAGCACCCCGTCCCGTCCAAGGGTAATGTTGTGCCAGTCCTGAATGAGCTGCATCTTGCTGAGCAGACTTATCTCCAGCACCAGCGTGGGAAGTTCCCCTTCGCTCACCGGCCTGAACCGAGGGTCGGAGAAGGCCGCCTGCCGGGCAAGGTCCGGTATCATCTGATAGAGAGGGTTCACTCCCCACAGGTTTCCGATGCACCCCCTCAGCTCCCCTTGTTGGGTATGGAGCGTGACGAAAGCTCCCAACTCATGGGTATAAGGGCTTTTTTTCTCCTGTTTCAGCTGCTCATACAGCGGTTGCGGGGCATGGGTGAGTGTGTTTGCCATCGCCTCACGCGCCAGTCCCAGCAATGTCCTCTGAACCTGTCTATCCATCCCCATCACCTCCAGAGAATGGTGGAATATGCTACAAAGTTGGCGTCCTCTGAGGAACTCACATCCTGGGATGTGTAGTAATCGGCAACCCAGCCGGTACACTGCAGGCGCTGGGCAAGATCCGAGACAACCAGGGAGGGAGCATAGCCGCAAACGGTACTGTGGTGGGAAGCACAGAAGGCATACGCCTCATTCACCCTGCCGTCACACAGAAGGTGCGACAGTGCCAGATCATCCTCCCGTACCTTCTTCGGCGCTCCATCCTGGTAGGGTGTATAGCCGAATCGTGGCCCATAGTGGGTGAAATCACTGCTTGCAATCACCACGGTCTTTCCCAAGCGAAGGTTCTCCTCGCCCAGATCGGCAACCAGTTGGTCTGCAATTGCATGGATGTGATCGGGATCGGAGAATCGGGAGATGAGAGCAAGACCGACTTTGGGCCTATCGGGCATGCTGGCGATGAAGGGAAGCACCATCTCCAGGGCATGTTCGCTCTGGATGGCAGAGAAGTATTTGTCTTGGGCTGAACTCAGATTGAAACCTTCCAAAACTCCCAGAGGGGTCTGGCACCCCGAGAGCGGAGCCGAGGCAAGGATGTCGCTCTTGAGGTTCGCATAGTGGCTGGGACTGAGGATGAGGATGCGCTCGAGATCAGGATAGGAAGCAGTGAAAAACGGCGCTATTCCCGCTTTCGAATAGAAGAGGCCGGCGTGGGGCAGGACTGCAAACCGATACGGCCCTCTCTGATAGGTTGCACGCTTGCGTGCCTCCTCGATGGATTGGGCAACCAAAGCCTGCAAATCCTTTGCATCTGCAGGGTACCAGGAACCAGCATACAGGGCGTGTCGAATCATGAACGTCCATCTCCTTACTCTGTCTGCTTCCCATCATAGAACAGTTTGCATGAATTGCAAGGTTTGGGACGGGGCTCTGCAAAAAGTGACACCCTGCTTGGCTGCGTGAAAACCAAGCAAGGTGCCGGAGGTGGAGGTAAAAAAGCATCAAACAAACGGTCAGTCAACACTCGCAACAACCACCTCAAAACCACACGCCAGCCACCCCAGGGTGGTTTTTTCATGCCCATATCCCTTGGGCTTAGAAACATTTCATTGTATTGTTATTATTGGTTATTTACATCCTCCTTTTCTTCATGTATACTGAAGGCAAGGAGAAACACCATGGCCTATGCAGTCACCAGGAACGTGCTCAAGAGCGGCGACACCATCTACTACATCAACACCGTCAGCAGAATCCCGGGGGAGAAGAACAAGCAAAGGCAGGTAATGGTCGAGAAGTACTCCGCCAACAATCTGAGGAGCCTCGGCGAGCAGGACCCGGAAGCCTACGTGTACAGGAGGCTCGACGAGCTGCGCGAGATGTCCAGGAATGTCGTCAGGACGATGAGCTACCAGGTCGACTTCGGCCTCGGGCTGGGCCTGTCGGGGGAAGGGGACCTGCAGGTGTCGGACGACAGCAGGAACCTCGGGTTCGCCGCCTACTCGAGGCTGTACCACCGCCTGGAGCTTGACGAGTTCGTCAACAACCGGCGCAGGTACCTGGACTG
>RZYT01000033.1 GCA_009930195.1 Spirochaetia bacterium
TATGGCCAGAAGGCGTGAGCTGTCAAAGCCGTCAAGCACCACCAGATACTCCATTCCTGATTCGGAAAGATGTTCCAACTCTGGCAAGTACTTCTGCTCCCCGCGATTGCGGTAGAGGGTGTCGATTCCCACCAGCAGCTGCTCCATCCCAAAGTTCAGCGGCTTTGCGAGGGTGATATCCAAGGTAAGGAAGGAGACATCACTGCGGACTTCAACCCGCCTGATGAACGAGTCTGCGGTATAGGTGGCACCACTGCGTGCCGGCTTGACCGCTTCATAGGCAAGGATGCCATAGTTTTGTTCGGGATCGATGCTGTTATGCCAGAGTATCTGGCGGTCATAGGGAACCATGAACGGCTCGGTGGTCCACGTCTTCTTGGCCCACTCATCCATCCATTCGAAGATGATACCCCCGCTGTACCCTTCGGCTTTCATTGCCTCGAACATGCGGATGATGCCCTGTGCCTGCGCCTGCTCATCCAACCCGCCGTGATGATAGCCATCGGGACTGGTATGGGCGTTGCCCATGCCCGTGGCGAGGCCGAACTCCGCCACCACGGCCGGATAGGTGCGGTGCCCTTCCATGAAGGCCTTGAGGTATCCGCCGTAGCGGAATCGTCCCTGGTCATCGGTATAGAGGTCGAATGAGGGTTCGTTGTTCATGAAGTCAGGGTAGTTGGGGTAGATGTGGTAGGAACCGAAGAGCCCGGCCTTGTTCTTCTCTCCCAGTACCAGGTGGTTGATGTCCACGGTGGTGCGGTCGTTGTATTCGCGGATCTTCCTGCCTTCCTCGTCCCGTTCGGAGTCGTGCTCAAGGTAGTCGAGGGTGGGCCAGTTGACGATGGACACAGGGGTTTGACGGTTGTAGGTCTTCTCCTCATAGGAGAGCAGGAAGTCACAGCTCTGCGCAAGCCACGATTCGGTGGGGCTTGCATCAGTGGTGGTGCTCAGATACTGTCCGATGAAACGATACCCCTCATGCTGGGCATCGGTTTCCTCCACCTCGTGCGGTTCCAGCTCACGACCTACCAGATAGCCGATGAGGTAGGGACTTACATCTGCGGTGTAGGTGCCCCAGGCTCTTCCTTTTCTCTCTGCAATGGAGGCCTTGCCGTGCACTGCATCGACCACATGGCGAATCTCTTCCTCGAATGATTGCTGGTAGGCCGGCCTGAGGTAGTCGTGCCCCGGGGGCTCCTCCTCCGGCCAGACTTCCTGCAACAGGTAGAGCTGCATGTCGGGATGGAGGCGGTTGTAGAGGGAGAAGGCTTGGTAGAACTCGGGGTCAAGCAGGGTGTAGATGCGCAGTGTGTTCACTCCCAGCTCTCCCATCTGCTTCAGCCACCGGTAGTAGAGGCTCTTGTCCTGGGGGAATTCGGTGAACCACTTGCCGGGCATGGCTGTGCCGAGATTCATGCCATGGATGAAGAGAGGTTGCCACGTGCCGTCCTTGAAGACCTGGATCTCCCTGCCTTGGGTGCGGGCAGTGAGCTCTACATCCTTTTCGAGGAAGGGCTTGGATTCTTCCTGGGGGATGACGAAATGCTTTCGTTGCTGGGCTTCCTCGAGAATGGCTTTCAGGAGGGGGAGATACACCTTCCAGAGGAAGGCTTTTTCTCCAGTGGCTACGCGTTGCATCAGGGTATCCAGACCCATGGCACGACTGAAACGGAGTTTGTCCCTGCTGAATGCCCAGTTGCCGCTGAAGTAGTAGGAGAGGTGATGTGCGGTCTGCTTGAGCTGGATTGCCGGAAAGGATGAGGGGATCCCATACGAGGCGAGCAGTTCAGCGCCTCCCGCGGTGGTGTCCAATGCATAGGTTGCAAGGACGGTGGTGCCGGCAAGACTTTCGGTGATGTCAAACAGTTGTGAGTAGGGCAGTGAGCCGGAAAGTCCAAGACGTCTTGTTCCCTCTTCAGTGAACTGGAATTGCAGGGCGTCCGGCCCCAATTCGATTCCTTCCCTGAGGACCACGACCTCATCGTGGATATTGGAGAGGATGATTCCTTTTCCCTCATACTCCCAGCTTTCTCCGAATTGCTGCAAGATCCAGGCGGGGACCTCCCCCTTGGGAGAGAGGTCGTGGACATACATGCCGGTCCAGCCAGTCCACCGGGTTCCCAACAGCTGGTAGAGCTCGGCCTGGACGTAGGAAGGTGTGGGGGTTGCGAAGGTGTTGTATTCGGCTATGACGGTACTGCTCTTGTCTTGGTTGAGAAACGTTCTGATCGCCTCGGCATCGCTTTCGGATGCTCCTCCCCAGATCAGGTTGCTTACTCCGGTAGCTTCTCCAGAACGGGACAAGCCCTCTGCGTTGCGGTAGATGCCGTAGGTGTCGGCAAGATAGAGCACGTCGGTCCGTTCATCCAACAGCGACAGATCCCGTATCGGATCCTCTTTCCCGGGATGGTATCCAAGGTAGGAACCTGCCTTGCTGAAAAACATGCCCTCCTGGGTCAGGTATTTGTGATGCTGGAGAAACCAGAGCAGGCTGCGGTGCTGTTCTTCCCCGATGGTGGGAACGGTCTTGTCATAGATGGTGACCGCCAGTTCCTTGGGAGGGCTCATCTGGTGCAGGGCGAAGGGAAGGCTCACCACCACGAGGATGATGAGCAGCAGAAGCGCAAGGTTGCGCGTATCGGCGCGTCCGGGTTTCTTGATCTTGCGTCGTTTCATTGGATTCAGTATAGAGCATGAGGTGTGCGTGCAAAAGGGAAATGCATGAGAGCTGAACACACTTTCTTCGTATGTACAGTGTATTTCCATGGCAATCTTCGGTATATCGTGACAATTGTCACCTGCTTTGCCTCATGTGTTGGGTATATGCTCTGCGTGTGAGGTACACAGCCATGGTATTACAGGTGCGCGAAGTCATGAAACGGTTCAATGCAAATCTTGCTCTGGATGGATGTTCCCTGGAAGTTGAGAAAGGGGAAGTCATCGGTTTGCTCGGTCCGAACGGAGCGGGCAAGACCACCTGCATCCGCAGTATCATCGGCCTGATTCCCATCGATGAAGGTACCATAACGGTCTTCGGGATGCATCAGGATGGGAGAAACAAGGAGATCCGCAAGAAAATCGGCTACGTCACCCAGGAAATCACCCTGTATGAGGAGATGAGCGGGAAGGACAACCTTGCCTTCTTTGCCTCCCTCTATGGGATGGGCAAATCTGAGATTGCATCCCGCATGGCTGAAGTGGCTGCCATCATTGGTCTGGAAGGCCGGCTCGCTGACAAGGTCAAGCACTATAGCGGGGGCATGAAAAGGAGGCTCAATATCGGCTGTGCCCTTATGCATTCTCCTGATCTGGTCATCATGGATGAACCTACGGTGGGTATCGACCCCCAGTCGCGCTCCTTCATCCTGCGCTCGGTCAAGGAGTTGGCCAAGGAGGGGGCGACCATCATCTACACATCCCACTATATTGAGGAAGTGGAGGCGGTTGCCTCGCGCATATACATCATGGACAACGGGCACATCATAGCCCAGGGAACCTTGGCCCAATTGGTTGCCCGCATCCAAGGGGACCATGTCATTGAAGTGGAGGTGCGCTTGGGCACAGAGGAAGTCAGAACCCGTCTGCTTTCGATTCCTGACGTCAAGGAAGTGGTGTTGGAGGGCAATCGCTACCGCATCATCGTGCCTGCGGGTATTCCTATCCTGGACAAGATCCTGCACGTGTTTGCCAACTTGCCGTTGGTTTCCGTCAATACCAAGCAACCAAACCTGGAGGATGTGTTTCTTACCTTGACCGGCAAACAGCTGCGTGATGAGGTGAAGTCATGATCGGATTCCACTTGAAACGGGCTTCCAAGGATGTGGTAGGCGAAGTCATCCTGATCCTTTTCCCCCTCGTTCTCATCTTCTTTTTTGACTATCTCTACCGGAATATCGGCATTGAGACGGGCATGGAGACAGGTACTCAGTCGAGGGTGTCGGTGCTTGCCATCGGGTTTGCCCTGACCTTTCAGATCTATGCTTCGGCGATGAGCTTTGAGACCCTCAGTGAGGACCTGTTCACCGCAATGCACGACCGACTTTTTGCATCTCCTACCGAAGGGAGGTCTCTGGTGCTTTCGGTGCTCGCGAGTGGAACCGTGGTGAGTTTCTTGCAGTCGGTAGTCATACTTGTCTTCTCCATCATCATACTGGGGGCTGCAATTCCAAACCTTGCCTTCATCCTGGCCATTCTCCTGCTTTCGGTGCTCTTCAACCAGCTGCTGGGCACCATCCTGCTGCTGTGGTGTGGTTCTCCAAAGGTGGCAAACATCGTAACCACTGTGTACGGTTCGGTGGTTCCCATGATCATCGGGCTCTACTTTCCGCTTCCCAAGTATGCACTGGTTCGGTTCCTCCGTCTGTATGGAACTCCGATGAGTCTTGCCAATACAACCGCTCTGGCGGTTATGGAGGGAGATTGGGCACGAGCCATCACCACGCTTGCTCCCTTGTTCATCCTCACGGTGGCCCTGTTTGTCTTGCTCAAGGGTTTGGTAAGGAGGGTGGTGGTATGACGATTTTCTTGCTCTCCTTGCGTTCAAATCTCCGGCAGAAGAGTTCTTTCCTTCTTTTGGTGGGCTTCCCGCTGGTGTTGCTGTTCATTCCTTCCATGAATGGATCGCTTCCGATGGGGCTGAGCCTCTACGGTCTGCTCAATTTGTATTCCGCTTTCCTGATGACCCGGCCGGTGATGGAAGACAGGATGCGCAAGGTTGTGGTGAGAATTGCCGCATCCCCGGTTTCTCACGCCACGTACTTGTTCAGCCATCTCGGTGCGGCCATGGTATTGCTTGCTTTGCAAGCGACGCTCTTTGTGATCGCTTGTGCCTTTCGGTTTGGATCGGGGCTTACCAACTACCTCCTGCTTTGGTTGCTCTATCTTGCCTATAGTGTGATGGTGCTCTCCTTGGCGCTTGCATGGAACACCATGTTTCGGTCGTATACCACCAGTTTCGCGCTTTTCAGTGGGGTTGGCTCCATCATGTGCTTGGTCAGCGGGCTCTCATTTCCCCTGCATCTGCTGCCGCAAAGTATACAGCGCTTGGTCCGGATACTCCCCACCTACTGGCTTGCACACGCACTTGCCGCCCTCTACCAACAGAACGGCGCTGGTATCCTGCTTGCTGCTGTGGTACTCTTGGTATTTGCAGGGATATTTCTCTTGTTGGGAAGTAAAAGGAGATTCTAGAGGTTGGCAGGAAGCAGGTTTCAGACTGGGTATGAGGTGGTGGAGAGGGTGGTTTTGCTCACTCTGCTGCTCATTGCTTTTTGTCTGCTCTTTCCCGTCCTTGATTCCCTGCTGTTCGTTCTATTCCTTCTCTTGGTTTTCTCCCTTCTCATGCGATGGAGGTTCCGCCTCAACGCCATCTGGATGGTGTTGGACGCTTCCTTTCTGGTCCTCGTCTCCCTGTTTTATCCTGATGCCTCGTTGTTGCTTGGCTTGTATGTATGGTATTTCGCCGTTGAGGAGAGACCCCTTCTTGCTCTGGTCTTCCTTGCCGTCTCCTATTCCCTGCTCGAGCCAAAGCTTTTCCTTTTTTCCCTGCTGTGCTTGGTGCTTGGGCTTGTCCTGGCACGTTGGAAGGTTGAGCGGAGAAACCTGCTCGCTGAAGCTGATGCATTGAGGCTCCATCTTCATCGTCTGGAAGAAGAGCAGGTACGCCTGCTTCTGGATTATCAGGATGCCCAGCAACTTTCGCGCCTTGAGGAGCGCTCCCATATTGCACAGATTCTCCACGACAGCCTGGGTCATGAGCTGACCGGAGCGCATCTTTCTGCAAAGATGGTACGCTCCTTGTTCGATAAGGGCGATTTTGAGCGGGCAAAGGAGAGTCAGGACAAGGTGATCGACAGGTTGGAGCGCAGTCTGGGGCAGTTGAGGATGGCTGTTCGGGATTTGGAAAGCGATCCCGAGGTCGAGAAGTTCCGGTTGGATTCCTTGCTCAAGGAGTTTGCCTATCCGGTTGAGAAGCATGTTCGTGGTGATTTGCTGCTGGTTCCTGCTTCGGTTCGCCAGTTGCTCTATGCCTGCCTTACCGAGGCACTGACCAATGTTGCAAAGCATGCCAAGCCGAGTTTTGTACGCTTGCAAATCGATTCGGGTCAGACTATGGTACGCATGATGCTGGAGAACGATGGTCTTGGTACGGAAGAGGGGCAGACTGGGGGAAATGGGCTGAGGTACATGCGCAGACGTGTGGAAGCGACAGGGGGCAGCCTTTCTGCACAGATGGACACAACGTTTCGCCTGATCGTGGTCATTCCGTTCCCTGGGGGTCATTGAAGTGAGAATTGTTCTTGTGGATGATGATGAACTGGTGCTGGAGTCTCTTTCCGTCTTGCTCGCCGAGGATGAGGATGTGCATGTTGTGGGGTGTGCGGCAAATGGTGCGGAAGCACTGGAACTGCTGGGGAAGCTGGCGGTAGATGTGGTGCTTCTGGATATCCAGATGCCGGTTATGGATGGCATCGAGGCAGCCCAGCGTATCAAGGCGCAGTTTCCTCGCATCAAGATTCTGATGCTCACCACCTTTGCCGACTACCGTACCGTTCATCGGGCTTTGGAAGCAGGGGCTTCTGGCTTCCTGCTCAAAAGTGATGCTACCGAGAAGCAGGTGATGACGATCAAGGCTGTGCATCAGGGGCTTCCGGTGATCAGCGAACAGGCACTGAAGAGTTTTTCCGACCCGTTGGTGTTCAACGATTTGACCCGGGGTGAACAGCAAGTGTTGGAGCAACTTTCCGATGGGCTTTCGAACAAGGAGATAGCCGCACGTCTCTGCTTGAGTGAGGGCACGGTGCGCAATGTGATATCGGTGATGTTGGATAAGCTGGCCTTGCGTGACCGCACCCAACTTGCCATTGCCTACTGGCAGCGAAAGGGTAGAGGGAGGTAGCATGCGTGACTTGATCATCCTTATCGGTATTTATGCATCAGCACTGCTGTTGGCAGGCTTTGGGATTGTAGGGCTGCTAAGGCAGAAAGCAAAGAACACGTATGATTCACAGCAAGCGCTGGAGTCCAAGCCGGAGGCAAAGCCGCTGGTTTCCACCGAGGATATGCTCAGCGGATGGGGAAAGGAAGAGGAGGAAGCAAAACAATGAGGAAATTGTTTCTCCTCGGCGACTCCACGTGTGCGGAAAAGGAGGCTGACAAGCGTCCGGAGACGGGGTGGGGAATGATGATGCAGGAGTTGGTCGGCCCCTCCTTTACGGTAGTGAATCTTGCCCTCAATGGACGCAGCACCAAGTCATTCCTGCAGGAAGGGGTGTTCGGGAAGTGCCAAAAGGTTTTGAAAGCACATGATGTGGTCATGATCCAATTCGGCCACAATGACAACAAGGAAGATGAACAGCGCCATACCGATCCCTGGACCACGTTTCAGGGGAATCTTGCCTATATGGCTGAGCAGGTGATCCAGAAGGGGGCCTTCCCGATTCTCCTGACGCCCATCTGTCGGAGGCGGTTCGATGAAACGGGGAGACTGGTGCAGACCCATGGCGACTATCCGTCTGCCATGATTGCTCTCGCCAAAGGCAGGGGCTATCCTCTGCTCGATCTTACCAAGGAGACCCGGCAACTACTCACCAATCTGGGTGAGCAAGGGTCCAAACGGTTGTTTTTGCATCTGGCGCCTGCAGAGCATCCCAACTACCCTGAGGGCGCAGCCGATGATACCCATCTCAATGAATTGGGAGCCGCTGTTGTTGCCAAAAAGGTAACCGAGCTTTTCTTGCGTCTCAATCTTGTATGACAGAATCCTGAAATTGTACTGCTTGGCTCTTTTCCCTCACCCGGTTTTCTTCTAGGATGGTGTGCAATGCTTGCGGGGGAGCTGGGATATGGATATACAGGCGATCAAGATAGACAGCAAGGATACGGTGGCGACCTGCATGCAGGATGCACGCATTGGTGATTTGGTGACGCTTACTTCTCCATTTCGGGAGACGTTGCTTTGCATCTCCACCATACCTGCGTGGCACAAGATTGCCTTGGTGGACATCAAGGCAGGGGATGCAATCTACAAGTACGGCGAGTGTATCGGAACAGCCACCGAGCCTATCGGAAAGGGTGGATGGGTGTCTCATCTGAATGTGGTGGGAGCTGACCGCCAGTACGATGAAGAGCTTTGGCAGGAGGCCCTTTGATGCAGTTTTTGGGATACAAGCGTTCTGAGGGAAGAAGCGGGGTGCGCAATCTTGTGCTGGTCCTTCCTACCTGCGGGTGTGCAAGCGAGACAGCCAGGATCGTGGCAAACCAGGTGCAGGGTACAGTGAATGTGATCATCAACACCGGTTGTGCCGATGTGGAGGCGAATACCGAGCTGACCCAACGGATACTCACCGGCTTTGCACTCAATCCGAATGTCTTTGCGGTGGTCATCATCGGTCTTGGGTGTGAGACGGTGGGGCATACGGAGCTGAGGCAAAAAATCCAGAAAGAAACTTCCAAACCTGTCGTTTCCTTCGGCATCCAGGAGGAGGGGGGAACCCTCAAGACTGCTGCAAAGGCGGTCTCCGCTGCCCGCGAGCTGGTAGCACAGGCAAGCATGCAGCAACGCATACCCTGTGATGTCTCCGAGCTGTTGGTGGGGTTGGAGTGTGGTGGCAGTGATGCCACCAGCGGCCTGGCCGCCAATCCTGCCCTTGGGTTGTGTTGCGACCGCCTGATCGACGAGGGCGCTTCCACCATGCTCAGTGAGACGATTGAGTTCATTGGCGCCGAACATATCCTGGCGAGGCGCGCGGCCAACAAGGAAGTACACGACCAGATCATCGGCATCTGCAAGGCATACGAGGAGCATCTTGCCTCGGCAGGGCAGAGTTGCCGTGCCGGTCAGCCTACTCCGGGCAACAAGGAGGGTGGGCTCTCCACCTTGGAGGAGAAGAGCCTTGGTTGCATCAAGAAGGGTGGTTCACGTCCGATCGTGGAGGTGCTCCAGGAGGCTGTGCGTCCCTCCAAGCACGGTTCGATCATCATGGATACCCCGGGGTACGATATCGCATCCATCACCAGCATGGTCGCCGGTGGGTGTCAGCTGGTGGCATTCACCACCGGCAGGGGCACCCCTACCGGCATCGCACTTGCTCCGGTGCTCAAGATTACGGGCAACCGGGAAACCTACCGGCATATGCTGGACAATATGGATACCGATGTGAGTGGCATCATCGGAGGGGAGTACTCCCTTGAGGATGGGGCAAATCGTATCTACGACGACATCCTCTCTGTCTGCAACGGCAAGCTCACCAAGGCGGAGGCTTTCGGTTTTTCCGATGTCTGCATTGACCATGTGTGTAGGTTCGTCTAGGAAAAAAACAAGAAATATATCCGGAAGACTAGGTTCTTCCCTTTCGTGCCCAAGAAACCTCTTGTATGCTTTTTCTCAGAAAATAGCATACAGGAGGTTTTTCTATGCGCAAAGCCTGGATACTCGTCTGTTTGGTGATTCTCCTGATAGGATGTGATGCTGCATCACAACAGCCCCCGATAGGGGTGCATACCCCGACAATCACGTATATTCCTGCTACTGGTTCCACCACGTCAGCGTCAGGCCACTATTTTGAGGTTGATGCAATCCAGGAAAGCAGTCGCTCATCCTCTTCTCGTGATGTGGAACCGGAAGAGCTCTATGAGCTGTGGCTGATGCCGGTGGCAAGGGGCTGGGATGAATCAATCAGTCATGAGAATGTACGTCTAATCAAGCGGTTTCCTGTTGCTTCCAACGGGTACTCCATTCCAAAGGAGGAGTTGCCTGCAACCGATCCTTCGGTGGTTTTCATCATGCGCATCACCGAAGAGAACGAACGGGAGCTGATAGGCTTCCTTACCTTGCAGGTTGATGGCGGGTTGCCTGTGATTGAATTCCCGCCGCAAAATGTGATAACAGGAACTGTCAGCTTTGGCTCGGTGACGTATAGTCAGGATTCCTATCTGTCGACCTCTGGCACTACGCTTCAAGAGAACCAAACGAGCTTTTCCACAAATACCTATACAGATCTTACCCATCTGACAATCTCGCAGAATCTGGTTTTGATGGCCGTCAATACCCTCTACAATACCGCTTCCGATGGTACGTTCTATGCTCCCGGGATGCTTGTGCAGTACGAATTGACGGACGCAGGAACTGTTGCTTGGAGAGACTTGGAACTCTGGGTATACAGCAACCAGTATGATGAGCGTGCTGCCTTGATCAGTCCCTCGGGAGAGAACCTGATGAATGACGAATTCGTCCAGGCACAAGGGACCAATAGTTCGGTACAGTGGTTTGCCTCCTTACCGGTTGAGGAAGTGCTTTCTTCAGCCCAAAGTGGGGCCCTGTGGGGGTTGGTCAATGAGGATGGAGAGCAGCTTGCTGCTTTTGATTTCTCGGTTGCCTTTGTCCTGGATGAAGATGGCTATCCTATCATTCCCATGATTGATCCCACCTACACGGTGAGCTCTACCGATTCCGATTGTGTGGAAAGCATTGACTTCAACTGGTTCTATTATGGTCCGGATGGTCAGCGAAATGCGATTCTCCCTGGATCGGATATCGCGGGCTTGCTCAGGGAGCTGTATATCGATTGTCCCACAGGAACCTACATGTTGCGTGATAGTTTGGACACAAATCAGGGAGTGTATCGCATGCAAGGAGATTTCTTCTCAGTCAACACCTTCAACAGGCCCCTTGCTGTATCAGATCTTGGGGCTTTGAACGTCGGCTATACCTACACCTTCTATGGGTGCAATACCCCCATGAAGGCGAGGTTGGATACGGAATAGGTCTGCAATTGTGTTCCGTTTTCATACTTTCCTCACCAGAAGGCAGGAGAAATGTATCTTCTCCTGCCTATTCCTATGCTATGCTATACCTACCTAATGAATGGAGGAAGGACTGTGAAACGAAGTAGTACGAAGAAGTTGCTCGCCCTCTTGGTGATTCTGTTGCTTGCTGTGGGCTTGTTTGCCCAGACAACGACTTCGGGGAATGTCAAACTTACCGCTGCCTACGGAACCGGCATTGAAGCCAAAATCGAGGCGGGGTATCAGGTGAAGATTCCCATGTTGGTTGGGGAAGGCCCGCTTACCAGCGGAAACAACCTCAAGTTGAAGGCTCTTTTGGGAGTATCGCCCATTGCGGGAACCTTTGCTTTTGATGCAGTGCTGACTCCCTTGGCAGTTCTGGAAATCAACCTTGGAGGAAGCATCGGTACCGGTTGGGATTTCGATCTCATGGACCTGCAAGGCTTGAAGGTGGCTGGTGGTCCCATTGGTTCACCCCTCAGTTCCGACAGCTTCGGAGGCACCTACTATGTGGGACGGGCAGGAGCTACCTTCCAGTTTGACACCGGTGTCATCTTCAAGAGCGACTGGATGAGTGTGGTCATGAGAACCTACCACGAACTCAACTTCAAAGGCTATTCCCATGCCGATGCTGACACCGCATGGGAGTATGAGAACGGTGGCGCCATGGTGAACGGTTTCAACTACAAGGGCGAATACATCCTTGGCTACCAGATGCCCTTGATGGTCAATCTGGTGGGTGTCCAGTTGGAAACCTTCCTCTATGATGTGCTTGATGATCGCTCAGCGTTGTTTGGGGATGCGAGCATCCTTGCCAATACCCAGATCAACGAGCAGCTTTCCGTATTGACTGCTGTCCAGTTCACCAACTATGAGAAGACGGATGATGCCAATCGCCAGATTGTGAAGAAAGACCCTGCGTTCAAGCGCGTTGCGGTCATGGTGAATTACGCGTTCTAGCCACAGGCAAGAAATCGAGTGTGAAACAATCATGGAGGGAGTTCCCTCTCTGATTGTTTCATTGCTCTTATGCCCTGAACGGCCTGTTGAACGAGCCGATTTCAATCAGGTTCCCTTCAGGGTCTGCAAGATAGCAGGTTCGTTGTCCCCAAGGCTCAGTGGTAGGTTCCAGGATTGAAACAGCACCTCTTTCGATCGCCTTCGCGTATTCCTGGTCCACTTCATCGAATGTGTCGACAGACAAGGCAAGTTCAGCATGGCCGTTGAAACCCTGTACATACGCATAGGTGCGGTTGGTCAGCTTCCCAAAGTCCTCTCTCCCATACATCAGGAACAAGGTTCCGTCCTTGATCAGATAGACATTGGAGCTGTCTTCTGTTTCCTTGATCTCAAAGCCAAGGACGTCCCGGTAGAAACGAATCATTGTCGGCATGTCATCCACCAACCAGCCAAATCCATCAAGTCGCATGGTTCTCTCCTCTCTCTAGGTGATGACTTAGCGCAGAAATTGCAAACTCAATCCGATCAGAAGCTGGCCGACATAGTAGAGCGAGAGGTTCGTCACCCTCAGGCTCTGTTGCTGCTTGGACCCGAAGGTATTGAGAATCAGGACGATGTCGCTGATGAGGAAGAGCAATGCTCCGATGAAGAACACCAGGCTGTGCGATGACGGAGCTGAAAAGAGTTTTCCTGCCGCAACACTGTTCATCAGCATGATGGCGCCAATGTACAGGATCCCAAAGACCTTGAAGGCCATTGCCACCGTAATCTTGCTGAAGATCCAGATGAGGACCAGTACGGTAAGCACCACTCCAATGCCCAGCCAGAGCAAGAGAGAGGTGGAGGTTGGAATCAGCGCTGCCAGATAGAGTACATGCCCACTGAGGAAGACCAGGATTCCCACGAGAAAGATTTTCTTTCCCCTGTTTGGGAAGACAAACCGCAGATTGAGCAGTATATCGGCGATGCCCCCCAGGATCAGGCCTATGATGATGCGCCTGGCAAAGACAGGATCGCTGCACTGGGCACTGGAGAGAATGCCGAAGAGTATGAACGAGAGGGATGCCAGAGCCTTGAGCAGCACAGCTTTTCCATACTGTTTCTTGTATTCAACGTACATGAAACAAGAGGCAAGAACCAATGAGAGCAGTGCAATTGACAGGTATTTCACGAGGCGACCTCCATCTTCGGGTGTATTGCTGTAGTATAGGTTCAGAATATTGAATTTCCAAGAATACGGGCTGAAAAAAACAAATGTAAGGAAGCAATGGACTTGTTCGGCTATCTTTCGTACTTCATGTCTTCTCAACGCTTTTGACAGTTTTGACTATTTTTCGATACTGAGGTATCTTGTCCGTATACATCAAAGCCCGGGGTTTTTCGAACACAGGGTCTTGTAATACAAGCAGTAACGACTAATGACCATTGGAGGAATACATGGACACGAAGGTACTTGCCAATGCAGTTCGCATTTTGAGCATGGATGGAGTGCAGAAAGCCAATTCGGGACACCCGGGCGCACCCATGGGGATGGCAGATATTGCCGAGGTTATTTGGAGAAAGGCGATGCGCCACAACCCCAAGAACCCTGACTGGGCCAACCGTGACCGGTTTGTCCTTTCCAACGGTCATGCATCAATGCTGCTCTATTCACTGTTGCACCTTACCGGGTACGACGTAACGCTTGAAGACCTCAAGCAGTTCCGCCAGCTGCACAGCCGCACTGCAGGACACCCTGAGTACAAGCTCACCCCGGGCGTAGAAACCACCACAGGTCCCCTTGGACAGGGTATTGCCAACGCAGTTGGTATGGCACTTGCTGAAAAGAATCTTGCTGCGCAGTTCAACAAGGAAGGCTTCCCGGTAGTCAATCACTACACCTACACCTTCCTTGGTGACGGCTGTCTCATGGAAGGCATCAGCCATGAGGCTGCTTCCCTTGCAGGTACCTGGAAACTCGGAAAACTCATTGCATTCTACGACAGCAATGGCATCTCCATTGACGGCGATGTGCATGGCTGGTTTACCGATGACACCGCAAAGCGCTTTGAAGCGTATGGCTGGCAGGTCATCCGCAATGTGGATGGGCACGACAGTGCCGCAATTGCCAAGGCTCTTGAAGAAGCCAAGGCCAACACCACCTCTCCCTCGCTGATCATCTGTTCCACCACCATCGGTTTTGGTTCCCCCAACAAGGGCGGAAAAGAGTCCTGCCATGGAGCACCTCTTGGTGCAGACGAAGTGGCGCTTGCCCGCAAGCAGCTTGGCTGGAAGTATGATGAGGCTTTCTTCGTCCCTGAAGAAATCTATCAGGCATGGGATATGCGTGAGCAGGGCCAGGCCTATGAGAACGAGTGGAACACCCTCTTTGCTTCCTACCAGAAAGCATATCCTGCAGAGGCTGCAGAGTTTGAACGCAGGATGAACGGCGACCTCCCCACCAATTGGGAAGCTGCCTTCAACGAAGTGGTCAAGCAGTGGCAGAGTGAAGGGGTGAAAGTGGCAAGTCGCAAGGCAAGCCAGATGACCCTTGACGTTCTGGGCAAGCTCTTGCCTGAGATGATTGGTGGTTCTGCAGACCTTTCCCCTTCGAACCTCACCCAGTGGAAGGGTGTACAGGATTTCAATCCTGCAACCGGCGAAGGAACCTACCTGCGCTTTGGTGTGCGTGAGTTCGGCATGGCTGCCGTTCTCAACGGTCTTGCCCTGCACGGCGGATACCTGCCGTACGGCGCAACCTTCCTGATGTTCATGGAGTATGCCCGCAATGCGTTGCGCATGGCCGCCCTCATGGGCCTGAGAAATGTGTATGTCTTCACCCACGACTCCATCGGTCTTGGCGAGGATGGTCCCACCCACCAGCCTGTTGAGCAGATTGCCAGCCTGCGCATGACCCCGAATATGGTTACCTGGAGACCTTGTGATGCTGTTGAGACTGCCTGTGCCTGGAAGAGTGCTGTCAAGCGCTCCAACGGACCTACCGCTTTGTTGCTCAGCCGCCAGAACCTTGCTCCCCAGGCACGAACCGATGAGCAGCTTTCCCTGATTTCCAAGGGTGCCTATACCCTGTATGAATCGGGTGCAAAGCCCCAGGTCATCCTGATCGGAACCGGCAGTGAGGTCTCCTTGGCACTCGATGCTGCAAAGAAACTTGCTTCGGAAGGCAAGGCTGTGCGTGTTGTTTCCATGCCCTCTCCTGAAGTCTTCGAACAGCAGGATGCCGCCTACAAGGAAGCGGTGCTCCCTGCATCAGTGAAGGCCAGGGTTGCCGTTGAGGCTGCTTGGGCTGACTACTGGTTCAAGTATACCGGTCTGGAAGGCAAGATCGTCGGTATGAGGAGCTTCGGTGAGAGCGGTCCTGCCGAAAAGCTCTACGAGTATTTCGGCATCACCGCAGACAAGGTCTACGAAGCTGCTGCTTCCTTGCTGTAGTACCTGAGTCATCTGCTATCTGCTGCCCGCTCTCCAAAGAGAGCGGGCAGTTTTGCATAGAGCCACTTTGCATCCTTCTTGCCCTCATCAACCAACATCTGCAAGAATACTACCAAGACCTGGGAGGGTTGCCCAATGCCTGACTACTACGAGCATCATGCCGATCTGTTTCTCTCCACCACCAAGGATATCGATATGGGAATGCAGTACCAGATGTTTTTGCCTTACCTTGATCCAGGTGCCCGTATCCTGGATGCAGGATGTGGCAGTGGACGGGACAGCCTTGCCTTCCTGACGCTTGGCTTTGTGGTGGAAGCCTTTGACCTGAGCCCCTCCATGGTGGAAGCAGCAAAGGCCCTGACCGGGCTTGAGGTGCGTTGCCTCTCCTTCCAACAGATGGACTATGATGCAGAGTTTGATGGCATCTGGGCTTGTGCATCCCTGCTGCATGTACCTAAGGCTGAGCTTGCAGAGGTGTTTGGACTGCTGCACCGTGCCCTCGTTGATGAAGGGATTCTGTATTGCTCGTTCAAACTGCGAGATACAGACTTCTCCCAGGACGGCAGACACTTCACCTGTTTTACTCCTGACTCCTTCCAAACCTTCCTGCACCAAGCAGGGGGCTTTTCCCTTCTCTTGCAGAAGCAAAGCAATGATGTTCGTCCGGGGAGGGAACATGAACTCTGGCTGAACGTTGTGCTTAGGAAAACACCTGCATCGAACCAAGCTCCAGAAGAGGCTGGATCCACTCCTCGCTGAGCGTGAGCAGGGTCTTGTGACCAGGTTCGATCAACCGCTTCATGCATGTGGAAAGCTTGATTTGGCCGTACCAGCGTTTGGGAATGTTCTCGAGCGTGGCAAAAGCACCCGCCAACGCCCCATAGATGGCGGCATTCGTGTCTGCATCCCCTGCGTGCATCACCACATCCACCATGCCTTGCTCAAATGAGGGTGCATGCAGCAGGGTGTGGAACGCAAGCTGGAAGGCGATCAGTACCCAACCCTTCAAAGGACCATCTATGTTGGTAGGAAGTTCCGTCTCTGCCTTGAGCAACGCATCAATGACCACTTGTTCGGTCACATAGGTGGGAGCTGTTTCCACCAAGTAGTTGTAGACCGCACGAATATCCCAGCCCTTGCCGATGGCAAGGCTGAGGGCGAGCACGAAAAGACGGTTGCAGTCCCTGCACACCGGATGCACATGGGTGATGGCGCAATCGAGATCGGAGAGACGCATCATCCGCTTGAAACTCAGCGTACTCCCCATGATTCCCAAGGGAACCGCGCGCATCAAGGCGCCATTGGCCTGGCTCTTGGGGCTGACAAGTCCCTCAAGGGCCCCATAAATGGTAACTCCGATATCCAGGGGGCCGGCATCTCTCCACCGTCTATAGGATTTTCTGACAGCTTGCTGGGAGTAGCCGCCCTCTGCGATGATACTCTGGATCATCATGATGACCATCTCGCTGTCATCGGTTATTTGCTCGGCACTTCCCACTGAGCGTGAAGTGGCGTCCATCTCCCAAATGCCTTCGGGAAAGTCTTTCCGTACATCCTTCTCTCGCTTGAACTCTGTCTGGGCTCCAAAAGCATCTCCGACAAAGCTGCCGACCAAGGCTCCCAACGCACGATCATAGACTGTAGTCAATGGCTGCTCCTTTACCTCATTCTACCATATTGACAACTGAGAGAATAGAAATCATTGCTCTGTGGGAGTAATTTGGTGCAAATATGAAAACTTTTGGCTGTTTTTAACAAATAGTGACTTCATGCCGTTTGCCCTGCTTCCCATCTCAATTCAGGCGGGCTGAACAACCTTTCTTGCTTCAATCTTTCGATTGT
>RZYT01000223.1 GCA_009930195.1 Spirochaetia bacterium
GTTCAGGACGATTAGATCCATCTGACGGCTGGAGAAAAGGTGCCCTGCCGTATCCTTCTGGAACGGCTTCTTTTCTTCGCCCTCGCCCGGTTCACTGTCGGGGTCTTCTTCCGGATTCTCTGGGTCTGCCGGGTCACTGTCCGGCTCCGCCTCTCTCTTGGCAAAGAGGATCTCATCTGCAAAGCCCAGCTCCACCGCCTTCTTCGCATTCATCCAGGTCTCATTGCTCATGAGGTTGGCGATGCGGGCATGGCTGAGTCCGCTCTTTGCAGCATAGGCATTGATGATGCTCTCCTTGACTTCGGTCAGCACCTCGATAGCCTTTTCCATGTCCTTGGTATTGCCCATCGCAACGGTGCTGGGGTCATGGATCATCAGCATGGCGACAGGACTCATCTGGACAGTGTCACCAGCCATTGCGACAACGGATGCCGCGGATGCCGCAATCGCATCGATCTTGACCGTGATGCTGCCCTTGTAATCCTTAAGCATGGTATAGATCTCGGCAGCGGCGAACACATTACCGCCCGGACTGTTGATCCAGACGGTCACATCCCCCTCGCCGGATTCCAGCTCATCCCGAAACATCTGCGGCGTTATTTCATCGCCCCAGAATGATTCCTCATCAATGGGACCTTCCAGCCGGAGGATTCTGGTATCATCACTGTTTTTGATCCAGTTCCAGAATTTCTTCATCGGGTTCTCCTTCCATTTTTCCGTGGCTTACTCTCACTCAGCCGGTTATCGCTGTCAGGTTCTTCTTCCGGGTCTTGTTCCTCTGGCTGTGTCTGCTTGGGCTGATTCTGCTGGACGGCGGCCGCTTTGTTCTGCTGCGCCACCCCTGCATCCTTCAGCTTCACATAGCCGCCGTTCAGGTAGTAGTCGTCACCTCCCTCCTCTGCCGGGATGAGATCCATGTTCTCCAGACGATGCACATCATTCGGAGAGAGGAAACCGTTGCTGATTCCGGTCGCATAACCGTTCATCCGGCTCTGGTAATCGCCACGGAGCAGACCATCCACATTGAATTTCGGGAAGTAGGTATCCTGCTCCTCCTCCAGCAGCAGATCCTTGATGATGCCCTGCTCGATGCGGACAAGCCACGGGGTCAAGGAATGCATCACGAAGTTCAGCGACTGGTATTCAATGTTGGAGAAGGTCGCCCTGGACAAATCGGCTACCAGATGCGGAGGCACACGAAAGATACGGCAGATCTCCGTCACGGAAAACTGCTTCGTTTCCAAAAACTGGCTGTCCTCCGGTGGCAGGGAGATTGGTTTGTAGGCCATGCCCTCTTCCAGCACAGCCACACGATGGGCATTGGCTGCACCGCCATAAGCCGCCTCCCAGCTATCCCGGATACGGTTCGGGTCTTTCACAACGCCGGGATGTTCCAGCACACCGCTGGGCTGTGCGCCGTTCTTGAAGAAAGAGGAACCGTATTTATCCACGGCAATGGAAGTGCCGAGGCTGTTCTTCATCATGGCGATCGGTGAGAAACCGATCAGACCATTAAACCCAAGCCCCGGCACATGGAAGATCTCGTCCCGGCGGAAGTAGAGGTCTTTATTCTGCTCTCCCGGAACTTCATCCGTGTAGGCGTGGTAGATATAGTAGAGCTCACCGCTCTCATCCCGGTCCACTTCGACATTTTCCGGCAAAAGCGGATACAGACCCAGCACCGTGTTCTTACCATCCCGGACGATCTGTGCGTAAGCGTTGCCCCAGAGGAGCAGATGGGTCATCAGCGTTTCCCAGAAGACAAAGGATGTCATTTCCGGGTTAGGCTGGCGATACAGAATCTTATACAGCGGATGATCCCGTGCCTTTTCCTTATTGCCGTTATCGTCCGTCACCCGGTAAAGATGCAGCGGCAGTGCCGCAATGGACTCTGCCAGCAGACGGACACAGGCATACACAGTCGGGATCTGCATGGCGGCTTTCTCATCCACCTGCTCCCCGGCATTGGAGCGGCCAAACACAAAGGTCTGCCCGGAATCGCGGACGTTATCCGTGACCTTCGGCAGACCTTCTTTTGGCTGTTCTGTTTTGGGAGAATCCCTTGGATTCTCAAACCCCATCCATTCCCAGAATCCCATTAAGCCTTATCCCCCTTTTCCAGTTCCGGCAAACCGGCAAGGCTGGTACCGAGGGACGCAACACCTGCCACGATCACTGCACTGCCGACCGCCATCCAGTCCACTGTGCCGCCGGGCATCTGTGTCACGACCAGGGCCGCGCCGGTCTGGAACATTGTCTTTGCAGCACGGATGCCGGCTGCCTTCCACCATTCTGCACTCATCAGATACTTCATTGTGTTTTCCTCCAAATCTTCATATCAAAAAACGATCATGTCCCGTTCGTCATAGACGCTTCCCTGCTGCTGTCCTTCGTTTCGGATGCAGCGGTCCAGTGCCATGATCGCAGCGACGATACCATCGATCTTCTCCGGCGATTTTGCCTTTGTCGGCTTGATATTGCCTGCCGGGTCGGTATCCACGACCACATTCCCCGCCATCCATGCCATGACCGGGTTGCCGCCGTGGATGATGCGTCCTTCCATCAGGAGCTTGTAGAACTCCTTGGTAGGCGGGCTCATATCTTTGAATCCCTGACCAAAAGGCACAACTGTGAATCCCATTCCCTCAAGGTTCTGGGTCATCTGCACCGCTCCCCATCGGTCAAAGGCAATCTCCAGAATGTGATACTTCTCTCCCAGCTCATTGATGAATTCCTCAATGAATCCGTAATGGATGACATTTCCCTCGGTCGCCATCAGGTAGCCCTGTTGATGCCAGACATCATACGGAACGGATGCCCTTCGCACACGCTGGGGGATCGTATCCTCCGGTATCCAGAAAAACGGAAGCATGATGTATTTCTCTTCCTGGGTTCTGGGCGGGAACATCAGCACAAAAGCCGTGATGTCTCCGGTGCTGGACAAGTCCAGTCCTCCATAACAGTCACGGCCTTTGAGGGCTTCCATATCGATTGGCTGATTGCCGAGGTCATAGATGTGTTCCGGGATAAACCGGGTCAGCGAGGACACCCACATGTTCAGGCGAAGCTGCTTGAACACATTTTCCTCTGCCGGGTTATCCAATGCTTCCTGGTACGCATCCCGAACACGCTGGATCTGGATGGTCTGTCCGAGGGAAGGATTGGCCTTATACCAGTTGGCTTCATCGTGCCAGTCATCCTCATCTGTCAGACCATAGACCACCGGGTAAAAGGTGTGGTCGATCTTGCGGCCGTTCAGCAGATCAAGAGCCTTCATGTGCAGTTCGTAGCAGATGCTCTCCTTATCCGTGCCGGCCGTGGTGATCAGGAAGAACAGCGGCTGCTCACGGGCATCACCAGAACCTTTGGTAAGGACATCGTAGAGTTTTCGGTTTGGCTGAGCATGAACCTCATCCAGAACAAGGCCGGACACATTCAAGCCATGCTTCGTACCAACTTCAGCAGACAGGACTTGATAAAACCCTGCGTTCCCATAGTTCACGATGCGCTTCGTGGCCGCCATGATCTTGCACCGTTTCAGCAGTGCCGGGGTCATCTGCACCATCTGGTGGGCAACATCAAAGACTATGGATGCCTGCTGGCGGTCCGCCGCAGCACCATAAACTTCGGCAGAGGGTTCGTTATCGGCAAAAAGCAGATACAGAGCCACCGCAGCGGCAAGCTCGGACTTGCCGTTCTTCTTGCCGATTTCGACATAAGCC
>RZYT01000224.1 GCA_009930195.1 Spirochaetia bacterium
AAGAAGACGTTTCATATGGCCGTTCCTATTCAGTTTTCTATGGTCGCAAGCTGGTCAACGAACCAGTTCTGCAAGGCAGTGATACGCCGCTTGAAAGCGGACGGGAGATCAACCGTGATGCCCAGCACCGAAACCTTGGGGTCACGATCCTTGATGGTGGTAAGGGCCATCAGCAAGAGGCCATCTTCCATCTGGTAGGTAGCCATGCTGATCGTAAGCTGTTCTTTCTTGACCGCGGTGAAGATTCCCAACACCCGCATGGAGCTGATGTTCTTGATTTCCACGAAGATTTCTTCATCAGTGTTGGTGTAGGTGTGCAGATAACGATTTCCGCCAAAGGAAGAGTCGCGCTGGTAGACGTAGTTCTGCAGGGAGTACGGAAACGTTGTGGCAATCGGATCAGGAAGCAGGTTGTTCAGATTCTTGTCGTCCTCCATGTAGGAAGACTTCTCGATCAGAACCTTGGGCTTGTTCCCAGCCCTCCAGGAAATATAGGTAAGTCCCTCTTGGGTGGAAATTGCCCGAATCTTATTGAAAATTGCCAGCTGCCTGGTCTTCATATCCATCGCTTTGAGCTTGGGCCCATAGGGAATGTAACTTACCGCAGCAATGGAGAACCCGCCCTCAGCGTTCTGTGCTTGTGCAGCGCGTTTGGCCGCTTCGGTACCCGGAACTACATAGGGAAGAATGCTTCCTCCCCCGATTGTGCTGCCGTCAACAATCACCCCACCAAGCAACTCTTGGTATTCAGCCTCACTGAGGCTGGGAAGAGCCTTCTGAATATCTGCCTCTGCTGCCCATACACCTGAACAACTCAGGCTCAACAACAGCATCAGCATAAAAGCACGTACTTTCATCAACAACTCCTCGCCTAATAGGCGTTCTCATTCACAAAACCCCTGAAGAAGGTAAAGAGCACAATCTTCAGATCAAACAGGATATTCCAGTTGCGGATATAGTAGAGGTCAAACTCAATCCGGCGCTCAAGCGAAGTGTTCCCTCTCCATCCGTTTACCTGAGCCCATCCCGAGATGCCGGCTTTCGCCCGATGGCGCATCCTATAGCCGGGGATCTCGGTGTTGAACTTCTCCACCAGCTCGGGGCGTTCCGGTCGTGGACCGATCAGGCTCATCGAACCGCCAATGACATTGAACAACTGGGGCAGCTCATCAAGACTGGTCCTTCTCAGGAATCGCCCTATCCTGGTCACCCTCGGGTCATTCTCCTCAGTCCAATGGGCAGTACCCTCGGGAATATCCGTACGCATACTTCTGAACTTGTACATGGTAAAGATTTTCTCGTCCTTGGTCACCCGTTTTTGCTTGAAAATAACGGGTCCTGGCGAAGAAAACTTTACTATGAGCGCAATTGCCAGCAAGAAGGGCGAGATCAGGATCACCCCAAGGGAACAGGCAACAATATCAAACAATCGCTTGACCACCTTCTGGAAGAACCCCATATCGGCGGCATTGAGCGTGAGCAGCGGTATCCAGCGGAAGTCGGAAATCTGCGTCCCAATATACGACTCCGGCAGCGAGGGCAGCATGACCACTTTCTCGTTGAGCAAGTCCAGGGCCTGGGCTACCATCCTCTCCTGTTGGTCATACTCCCTACCCGGATATCCTATGACCACAAGATCCGGTTGGGTTTGCTCAACAGCCTCACGCAGAGTCCTCGCCTTGACCTGTTTCGCACCCCCGATGTGTGTCCCTACCCCATCGTATTGGCCGACCAACTTGATACCCTGCGTC
Source organism: Spirochaetia bacterium (assembly GCA_009930195.1). Classification (GTDB taxonomy): domain Bacteria; phylum Spirochaetota; class Spirochaetia; order Sphaerochaetales; family Sphaerochaetaceae; genus Sphaerochaeta. The sequence continues at coordinate 1,752 of RZYT01000224.1, forward strand.
CGTCTGCTGTGCAGAGCCTTCTCGTATCGCTCCAGCTTCTGTCCAAAGCCCACCAGAAGGATCCTTCTGGTATACTTGCCCTTTCGGTAACAAGCCTTGATGTGGCTGGAGATGATGCTTCTCTCGGTAACCAGGAAGACTACGATCAAGAAGTAGTGCAACCCGATGGCAATACGGCTGACCTTATCGGAGAAGAAGAAGTAGAGCACGATGACCAACAGCAGGAAAGCCTCGAAGGAGCTGAAGATGAGCTTGCTGGTCTCCTTCCGCCACGAATGTTCAAGTTCCTCCACATACAAACCATTCTTACTCAGAAAAAAGATGTTGAACGTAAGAACAAACACGGAGAGCTGAATGAACAAATCAAACGATGCCAGACGCCCACCAGGGAGAATATAGAAACGCAAATAACCAGCAAGCAACCAAGAGAGGAGGACAGCCAAGCTGTCCCACGTCACTTTCAAAGCCAATAATGCCCTATTCCCATTCTTCATACGATATCCGCTTCCTCACTCGTTCAGCTTCCGGTTGTCCGGTAAAACAGTCGTTTGGCAAGAGACCGCCGTTTGCTCCCCCGGGGGAAAAGACGCAGCAACAGGCCCTGCTTCCCAGGGGAAGCCGTGCTCGTCTGCACCATCGTCAACAAGCGGTCATAAAATTCACTGGTCCGGGCATAATGCCAGAACTCGTGGGCAAAATCTGAATCCGGTGCATCCCAAGGTTTCTCAAACCCTGCATAATGCACAATTTTTGGATGCCTTCTGGCCTCCAGATACTCCTGAAGCACAGCATAGGGACCTGCCTCGATGATAGGCAGTCTCCTATGGTTGCAATCAACCACAAGATTCCACTCCATCGGTAACGTAAGATAGTGTCCCCGACACTCCTTGTTCAGGATATCCTGGTCATTGTAGCGATACTTGCGCTCCCCTGCCAAGCCAATCCAGTCATCGACAGAGTGCAGCGAGCGCATCTTGTCCAAGTCAAGTACCAGCACCCCAGCCTGATGGTATGCTTCACCTTCCCCCAATCCGATCACCTTGGAAAGATAGGGGCCAAGATCGGGATCCAAACCACCTGCGAGGGCAGGAATCTCCACATCAATGGTTGCCCCCAGAACCTTTCCCTGCAGATCCACTGCAGCAAGCTTTGCCACATCCTCAAGGATGACGGTATCACAATCGAGATAGAGCACTTTGCGGTACTTGGGAAGAATATCGGCGATGAGGAATCGGTAATAGGTCTCCAGACTGATGTGGTCTGCAGGATTCTTCTGCAGCTGCCTGCCGGCAAGCAGTGCCTTTGGGTTGAAAAACCTCAGCTTGGCCTGGACAAACCGCGAGACCAACAGCTCCAGCCGGGCCTTGGAGAATTCGCTGATATCCGATTCAAGGACGATGATGTCATAGAAGCGGGATGGATCGGTGTGTTCCAGCAGGGAGTTCATGCACACTCCGAGTGCGGGCGCAAACTTCTCATTGGAGGCAAACACCACCGTGATTGCACCCTCTTTCCACTGTGGAAGGGAGAGTTCAGTGGAAGCATTGAGGATGGAGACAGAGCCAAGCCGCTTCACACGCAAGGAAGGAGGCGCGTTGAGGAAGGCAGTGAAGAGCAAGGGAAAGAAGGTACGCAATGAACGTACACGTCCGGCATCCACCTTGGCAAAGTCAAAGTTGTCAAAGAAAGATTTTGCGACACTTTGAACCATACGAGCAAACTCTTGGGCAAGAGAGGCTTGCATATAAAAAGCTACCACGTTCAGATAGCTTTTTTGCTCCAGATACGCTAGAGCGGCCTCATGATAGTGGGGATAGAGATCCTTGAGGAGGGAGAGTACGTTCTGTAAATCCGATTCATGGACCTTGAGTTGTTTCAAAAGGTGTAAGCGCACCGTTGTGGCCAGCACCTCTTCCTTACACGTTAGGACTTGATTGTCCCCAAGCAGAGTACGCAGGCTCTCTTCAT
>RZYT01000225.1 GCA_009930195.1 Spirochaetia bacterium
GGGTTCGATGCATACCAGAGCAAGGACCTTCTTGCTTGGGAAGGACCTATTGAGGTGTTCTCTCCTGACAAGGCGTTCTGGGGTACCCACAATTTCTGGGCACCGGAAGTGCACCGGTATAGGGGCCACTACTACCTGTTTGCCTCGTTCAAGGCGGAGAACCGCTGCAGAGGGACCCAGATCCTCAGCTCAGCGTCCCCCTTGGGTCCCTTCGTCCCGGTCAGTGCCAAGCCTGCCACCCCCGAGAGCTGGGAGTGCCTGGATGGTACGTTGCATATTGATCAGAAAGGCAAGCCATGGATCGTCTTTTGCCATGAGTGGGTGCAGGTCAACGACGGACAGATTTGTGCCACACCGCTGTGTGATGACTTGTCAGAACCAATCGCCGAACCGATTGTATTGTTCCATGCAAGCGACGCTGCCTGGACGAAGAGACTGGCCCGTCGTGATGGCTCCGGCTTGGTGGATGCACGCGTTACCGATGGACCGTTTCTACACACTGCACAGGATGGAACGCTCTTGATGCTCTGGTCGAGTGTTGGTCAGGAAGGGTATGTCATGGGCTATGCCACAAGCACCAGCGGATCGATCCTGGGACCGTGGGTACAATCAGAAGAACCGCTCATCGTCTGCGACGGAGGACATGGCATGATCTTCACCTCCTTCGAAGGACTGCGGTATCTGACGTACCACAGTCCGAACAAGACGCCGAATGAACGACCATTCTTCGCCCGGCTGGAAGAGCGTGACGGGAGCTTGGCATGCCTTTGAACAGAAAGGAACTGGTACGACAACAGAATCCCAAGATTGAATGCTATGACCCTGACAGCTTCCTCTCGGTAGGAAACGGCAACTTTGCCTATACCGTCGATTGCACAGGTCTGCAGACCATCCTTCATGAGCGGGAAGGGAAGACCCCGCTATGCACCATGTCCACATGGGGAATGCACTGCTATCCGGGCAAGGAGGTGCCTCACTACAAGCAGCTCAAGCTGAAACAGTATCAGGCGGGCGGACGCACAGTAGGGTACATGAGCGACAGCAAAGGCCAGGAAGCATTGTTCAATGACCTGAGGGTCAATCCCCATCGGTTCAACCTGGCACACATCGGCCTGCATTCCCCCCAAGGCATCGCAGCTGAGGAAATTTCTGCCGTTTCCCAGGAGCTCGACCTCTACCAGGGCGTGATCGGCAGTACCTTCATCTTCCACACGGAGCGGGTGCAGGTCACCACCTTTTGCGACCCCCATCAGGACCAGCTGGGGTTCTCCATTTCCAGTCCTTTGTTCCGAACAAAGCAGTTGGCGCTCAAGCTCTCCTTTCCCTATGCCTCGCATCTGATCAGCGGAGCGGACTACACCAAGGCCGATGCACACCAGAGCAGGGTTGACGCCCTCTCTCCCACCACCTGTACGCTTGTGCATAGCATGGATGCAACCACCTACAGCCTTGGGTGTGCATCAGAAGAGCCATTCAGCCTGGAAGCTGTGGGGAACCACACCTATCTGCTGTATCCAAACGAAGAGACCCTCACGCTGTGCATTCGCTTCTCAGAGGGTGGGAAGACAGAACAGCCGACCAGATATGCACAATCGCTGGAGGCAACACGCAGTCATTGGGCTTCGTTCTGGGAAGAGGGTGGTTTCATCGACGTCTCCCAAAGCAGTGACAGCCGTGCGCAGGAACTGCAACGTCGCATGCTGCTTTCTCGTTACCTGCTTGCGATCCAGTGCAGTGGCAACACTCCTCCCCCTGAGACAGGCCTTACCTGCAACAGCTGGTACGGCAAGTTCCATCTGGAGATGCATCTTTTGCATGCAGCGCACTTCTGCCTCTTCGGCCAAAGCTCGCTGTTTGAACGCTCGCTTGCGTATTACCTCAGTATTCTGCCCTCAGCCATCGAGCGGGCCCGCCAGCAAGGCTATCGGGGAGCCCGATGGCCGAAGATGACCGACGCCAGCGGAAACGACAGCCCTTCTTCCATCGGAACGCTGCTCATCTGGCAACAACCTCATCCGGTTTTCTATGCAAGCTTGCTGGACAAGACGAAGCCGGACTCACCCTTGCTTGCTGCCTGGAAGCCCATCATCGAAGAGACGCTGACCTTCATGGCCGACTATGTCCTATGGGATGAGCAGCGCAAGGTCTATGTGCTTGGTCCCCCGGTAATTCCGGTGCAGGAGAATCATGATGCTGAAACGACGCTGAACCCAAGCTTTGAGCTCTCCTATTTCCGTTGGGCTTTTGCAGAAGGCATCAGGCTCTTCAGAAAACTCGGAGGGGAACCCGAGCAGGATTGGGAAGAGGTGGAGAATCATCTCGCTCCCTTGCCGGTAGGGCAGGGGCGGTACCTTGCCCAGGAGCACTGTCCCGACACCTACGGCACGTATGCCTACGATCATCCATCCCTGCTCTTCAATCTCTCGCTTCTGGGGATGCAGGGCATTGACACAGCCCTCATGGAAGCCTCATTGGAAGGGGTGATGAAGCACTGGAAGCTGGAAGAACTCTGGGGCTGGGACTTCCCCCTGATGGCCATGTGTGCAGCAAGGTTGGGAAAGCCGGAGCTGGCAATTGACCTGCTGCTTGCTGATTCACCGAAGAACACCTATACCCCCAACGGGCACAATGCCCAGTTGCCGAAGGCAGACCTTCCCCTCTACTTGCCCGGCAACGGCGCCTTGCTTCTGGCACTTGCCTTGATGGCCGGAGGTTGGGAAGACAGTTTGGGCAACGCACCCGGCTTTCCCAAAGAGGGGTGGGTGGTGCGAAGCGAAGGTCTGAAAAAGTTCTGGTGAGTTCTCTCTATCATTTTTCTTCGGGTTTCGGTATGGTAGGCGAAAGGTGGAGCATATGCACGCAACGTTGCTGAGGTTGGTTCGCTTGTTCTTCGGTCTGTTTCTCTATGCATTGGGCATCGTGTTGACGATGCAGGCCCATATCGGTTACGCCCCCTGGGAAGTCTTCCATGCAGGGCTTGCCAAGGTGATGGGGGTGCAGATCGGCACCGTAACCATCTGGGTTGGAGTGGTGATCGGCTTGGCAGTGATGGCCAGTGGGGAACGGATCGGCTTGGGAACCCTGTGCAACATGGTGTTTGTCGGTCTGTTCATGAACATCCTCCTCGATGCCAACCTGATCAAGGAACTCACCAACCCGGTGCTTGGGGTGGTCCAGTTGGTAGCAGGTCTCTTTGTGATTGCCCTTGCTTCCTTTTTCTACATCTCCTCAGGCTTTGGGGCAGGTCCCCGGGACAGCCTGATGGTCCTGCTTTCCCGCAAGACCCGCTTCTCGGTGGGAACCTGCAGGGGTGCCATCGAGGTGAGTGTCACCTTGGCAGGCTATCTCATGGGAGGCTTGCTTGGGTGGGGAACCTTGTTCTCTGCTGTTTTGATAGGATTTTGCATCCAGATTACGTTCCGTCTGCTTCGCTTTGACCCCAAGGCCGTCAAGCATGAGGATCTGCTTGAGAGTTGGCGGAAGCTGGGTACGTTGGTTTATAAGCGGGTGTAAGGCCAAAATTCAACAGAAATATATTGAAAATAAGAAAAGCAACGAAAAATAGTTGAAAAATAGAAAATCAATGCTATAGTGTTGATATGAATTACTATGCTTTGGTAGGGGACCTGAAAGAGTCCCGAAAATCTCCTGATCGAAAAGTCTTGCAGGAAGTGTTGCTTGCACAG
>RZYT01000226.1 GCA_009930195.1 Spirochaetia bacterium
CTCGATCTCCTTCTCAAGCATGCCAAGCCTCCTCTGCAGGATCGATCAGATTGAACGCCGCATGGACTGCCGACAAGAAGTTTGTGATCGGTTTTCCCTTGTGTTGCGATGTGCAGTCGTTGCCCAGACTGACCGTAAAGTGCCCGGGGTGGACATGGCTTTCGCTTATCTTGAGAAGTTCGCCCCGATACCTGAGGACATATGCCCCATCGAGTGTTTTATCCCATAGCCGCTTCAGGAAGTTCTTCCGACGCTTCGCCCGGTTCTTCATAAGGCGATCGCGTTCCTTCGCAGCAAGGATGTCGTCTTCCATGATCCCTGCGCAGATGCACCCCACCGAGATTCGCTCGAAATATTGCCGGTGCTCCATTTCATGCACGAACCGCACCTGCGTGCATCCGCACAGCTCGCAGGTGAACAGCTCATCCGCTTCCTCGAGGCAATCGTAGGTGTTGAGAACCAACCAACCATCCAAAGGAGCCCCCCATTCCTTGAGCGTCCTGTGGCATCGGGCGATGTATGCCTTGCTGTAGATTTCACCGCTCATATGGCGCTCCCGCAAATGCAATCCATGCGGTTGTTCCGAACGCCGTACCCAAGAGCCGAAAAACCCCTATACGCGTGAATATGTGTATACGGGCATGCCGCGCTGGTCTTCTCTCTATATAGTAATGATATTGATGATTTATAGTATTTCAGGAACATAAGAACAAATCCTCCATAATTGTATATTCGGCAACGAGTCATGATGTGTTACCACGCTTGTACTCGTTGCCGCGGCAAGAACACGGGAACAGTTGTCATGCTGTTCCCCAGAGAGTCGCTAGTTCCCAAGAACCTCTTCGACTACCGGCGGGGTGAATACGAACTGGGGTCCGTACAGTGCAAGACGCTCCTTGGCCTCCTTGCGCACCCACCCGAGCTTGAGCAGTATTGCGATGATCTCGTTGGAGTCCCCGCGCCTGAGCATGGAGCGTTCCCGGCCGAAGCACTCGCACCAGATCTCCATGGTGCACACCTTGGTCCGGACGCACTCCCCCGAAGGTTTGCCGTCGACGAAGCCGAAGCCGTCGAGATAGGACCTCCGCTCTCCGATGTCCATTGCTTCCCACCGTGATGGGAGTGTGGTGGCCAGGTAGTCGGCTACGATTCCCTCGCGCTCATCGGCTTCAAGCGCATCAAGCTGCTCGTCCTTCGCCATGGCTTCGACCTCGGGCTCCAGATACAGCTGCTCGCCTGCCTCAACGAGACATTTGACCTCAGCCCAGATTTGTTTTACCTCATCGTCACTCATCTCCCAGGGACGCTTGGTGTTGCTGCCGGGGGTGTTGACCGGCCAGAAGCGCCGGTTGCCGGTGATGTCCCTCAGATATCCGCTCTGTGCGTTCGTGGTGCCGATGAAGATGCATTGGCGGGGATGGGGGGTTGTCCGGCGACCATAGGCTGCACGGAAGATATCGTTCTGGCGCGAGATGAAGGACCTGAGGGTCTCGGTTTCGGCTTTCCTCAGTCCGGCAAGCTCGCCTACCTCCATGATCCAGTAGCCCTGCAGCTTCTCTGCAGCCGTCTTGTCCTTGGTGTCGCTCAGGTGCAGGCTGTCGGAGTACCAGGGGCCTGCGAGCTTTGCTATGGTGGTGCTCTTGCCGATACCCTGGGGACCGCAGAGCACCGGCATGCTGTCGAACTTGCACCCCGGGGTGAGAACGCGCTTGTATGCCGCACACAAGGTCTTTCGGGTGACGCTCCTGGTATAGAGGGTGTCGGGGGACCCGAGATAGTCGATGAATACCAACTCGGCCCGCACCTTGCCGTCCCAAGCCGGGAGTGCGTCGAAGTATTGGCGGATGGGATGGTAGGAGCGGTCGTCGGCTACCTTGGAGATTGCGATATCGTAGTTGCGCGAGCTGAAGGTCCCGTAGTTGGCATCGATGTAGCTGATGAGCTGCGAGTCATCAGCATCGCGCCAGAACCGGGACGGATGCTGCCAGGGAACCTCTCCGGTAATCTCGATGGCGTCCAGCAGCTGGTTGAATGCGATGTTGCCCAGGGCCTTGTCGTGTTCGAGGATGAGCTTGAGGTTGTGCAGCGAGTTCATCAGGACCATCGAGCGTTTCTCTCGTACCAGGCCCTTCTTCCATTCTTCACCATCGTCATCGGCGGGAAACTCCTGTTTTGCCTTGGCTTGCCTTTCGGCGAGTATAAGCATATTCACCCGCTCATCCTTGCTGGCAAGGTCCGCCATGGCGTTGAAGGTCTTGATCGGATCGTCATCGCCGAAATGGTGGATCCTGACCAGGTCGAAGGCATTGAGCCTCCTTCCACAGGCGGGATCGCTGGCATGGTAGGATTGGGCGAACTTGTCTTCATAGATCGCGAGCCCAGAGGTGCTGTCGGCGGGGATGTAGCTGTATCTGTCAGCAACGGTCGTGGGTTCGTAGATGTGTGAAAGGAATGTCTCTATGGCATCCTGGATCGGGTAATAGGTACGGCAGAACGCTCCTACGAGGCCTTCCTTCGCAAGCGGATCCTCCTGCATCTTGCCCGATGGTGTATGCACTGTGCTTTCGCGGGACGAGGTGGGCAGGAGAGAACAGTCCTTCCAATCGGGATGGGATGCGAGGAACACATCGGGATCCAGCCATGGGCCGTCGATGCGATCGAACACGTATTCTCCGTTGGAGGGTGTGGTCGGCCAATACATCAGCTGGTGGGGGCGATAGGAGCATTCATCGAATTGGTCGATGCCCCACTTTGCAGCCAGGTGCCTGGTGATCGCCACGTATTCATCGGAACTCACATCCCTGGTGAGCGGGACGAGGATGCGCACCCGTGGATTCTCAGGGGTGTGGCTGTGGGTGGTGTACAGGCAGGCGGTGTATGAGCACTGTGTCTTGAATGATGCCACGAAATCCACGCTTGCACGGTCCGCATCGAAAGCCAGCATCGATCGGCTTGCGACGTTTTCCCGCCGCCTCCGGTTGTCCTTCAGCCGGCCAGCGACGAACCCTCCCTTGTCCTTCACTTTGTCGCGTTGTGCCTTCGGGAGTTTGGGATACTCCTGGACGGACTCGGTCGTGCGGATGGTGGTCGATAGGCGATCGCACAGGGCGTCGAATGTCGTGGTCTTGTTGCTCCATGTCTTCGCATGACAGCTGTTGCCATAGGCGATATTCAGCTCTCTCATAGAATCTCCTTTATTAAGTATTCACATGTGTGATCGAAGTTGCTGTGCGGCTCACGGTCTTCGACCAGAGCCAATAGTTCTTGGGACAATCCATGTTCTGCCTTGATCCGCCGTTCTGCTTCGACTCTTCGCGCTTTTGCAATGGCGAGAGCACGCTCCATGAGCTGGTCAGGTGATTCCCAGTTCTGTTCGCATTCAAGGAAGTAGCGGCGAAACTTACGACCGGCCGCCGAGCGTTGGAGCATGCACAGCTCCTTGGCCATCGCGATGGTGATCTCATGGTCGATGCTCGGGCGTCCGCCGGTATTGTTATGCGAGACGGTGTAAAAATCCTTTCCCTCTACAAACCCGAGGACGCGGATTCGTGCGAACCAGTCGTTGTAGCGCGTGGCCACCTGCAGCGCCTTGTGCAGCTCTCTCCCACTGACGGTCGGCTTGTTCCCGGAGTAGGTGATGCGGATCAGCGCGTCCATGCTGATATTTCCTGGTTGTTCC
>RZYT01000227.1 GCA_009930195.1 Spirochaetia bacterium
GCCTTGGTCGATACATCCACGCTGGTGGTCGCCCTGTGCACACAGCCATCGCTCTATGCAAAGATGGACTCCAACATCAAGGAAGTGAAAGCACGCGGTGCTACGGCCCTGGTGATCACCTTCGAGCACGTACATACCTTCGATGAGACTGCCGATACGATCATCCGTCTTCCGCAGACGCATCCACTGTTCAGCCCGATACTCAGTGTCATTGTAAGCCAGCTGTATGCATATTACTGTTCGGTGCTCAAGGGCAACGATCCAGACAAGCCGAGAAATCTGGCGAAGTCAGTTACGGTAGAATAGTCTTTGAAGGCTCTTCCAATCATTCAGTGATTGGAAGAAAGGTTTCTAGTTAACAGAATATATATTATACACATATAGGAATTTTTCCAATTTTATTCAGAGTAGTGTACCCTATTCAATTGGCTAGAGAGTGATTCTTCCCAAATACTTGAGATCAGTCCAGAAATTGTTGCTGAAGTCACCTTGGGAAACGTTTACTGCAGCATAGACATGGCAGAAAAGACCATCAGGTTCTGAAAGCAGCGTATAATCAGGATAGTCCGATGTATTGGTTGGTTGGGAATCCAGGAATGCCGAACCTTCGAATCGAGCCAATCGTTGTGATCCAGAATATGTATAAGGATAAGTTGGTGGCGATGATTCATTGGCATCAGTTATTGAAAGGACCATATAATTATCTGAATCCTTGGTTAAGGTGACTTTGAAATCTGCAGAGGTAGGATTGCTTGCATATGCCATGTATGTCGGGCTATTGAATTGATTATCATTGATATCAGAAAAACGATGGAGCCTGTAGAGATAATCACCGCTATTATAGGAAAGCAATTCATCTTCGCTGACAGGAATACCATTATTGCTCGTTCGTTTGTACGTAGAACTGAACAACGATTCGAAACTTGGCTCATCATGAGATGTTGTAACAATGTACGAAAGCATCAAGGATGGCCCAGTACCAGGGTCGATCCAGCTCAAGTTTCCGTAGGTATCGGGAAATGTGAAGGTGCCCGATACTGTATCCTCTGACAATCCTCCACCTCGGTTGAACGTTGTGCCAACATAGAAATACGTAGGTATCCCACAGGAAAGGAGCAGGGTGATCAGGAGCAGAAAAAAGGCAGATGCCTTGAGAAGAAGTGTTTTGTTCATCTTCATAGCATCTGCCTCCTTATGGTGTGGGTCTCTTGGACTACCCTACCCCGTTTGCTTACAGGAGTGCAAGTCTGTTGGTTGCAAGCTTTGCAAACTCTGAGGTCGGGAAAGCATCAGCAAGCTGCTGGAACGTAGCTTTTGCCAGCTCAGCGTTCCCACTCTTTTCCTGCAGGCGAGCCTGTGCAAAGAGTGCCTTCGGAGCCTCGGCGGCAGTCATGCCAAACTCATCGATGACCTTGGTATAGTACTCAAGAGCCAACGAATCGTTGCCGAGTTCCTCTGCACTGACTGCAGCATTGGTCAAGGAAAGCGATCCGAGGTACATGTCAGAGGACTTGTTGTAGACAGCAATGAAACTGTCCAGGGCCTTCTGATGCTCTTCTTTCTCAAAAGCAACCATACCAAGGAGGTATTCTGCCTTGAGAGCAGGATACTTGTCTCCCTTACCTGCCAAATCCTGCAAGCCGGCGAGCAACTCGTCATACTTGGCCTGATAGGCTGCATCCTCACTATCCATGACCTGCAGATCTGCATAGCTCTTCTCAAGTTGGTCAACCTGATCAAACTGTGCTTGCAGATTCTTCTCGTTCACTGAGCTGACAATTCCCAAGGTAATCAAGGCAACGATAATCACTGCCGCGATAATGATGAGAATCATCTTGTTCTTGGCAAGAAAATTATTCAGTGATCCTTCAATCCGTTCAGCCAAGGTCATTTCGGCTGATTCCTTATTGTTCTTACTCATGGCACTTCTCCGTTATCAAGGATATACAACACAGGCGGCAGTGTGCCGCCTGTTTGGTGGAACACAACGTACGTTGTCTTCCCTATTCCTTGTCCTCATCCTTGTAACGCATCATGTCTGCCAGGGAGAAGGTATCGCTGTCATCATCATCCTCATGGATGTACTTTGCAATTTCCGACTGCTGGGAGCGCTTGACCATCTCCTTGATGGAGAGGGAGAGCTTCTGGGTAGTCGGGTTGCATTCCACAACCATTGCGGTGATCGGGTCGCCGACGTTGAACTTCTTGAGGACTTCATCGGTGTACTCCTCATCCGGTCCAACCAAGTTGTACTTGCTGATCAGCCCCTCAATATCCCCCATGACCTTCACGAAGACGCCAAAGTCGGTGACATTGGTGACCACACCACTGATGGTGCTGAACTTCGGATAGTCGTGGCGCAGAGTCTGCCAGGGGTTGCCCTCCAGCTGCTTCACACCAAGGCGGATGCGGCGATTGTCCGGTTCTACGCGGATGACCACAACGTCGATCACGTCCCCTTCTGCACAGAAGGAAGCCATGTTCTTCACTTTCTTGGTCCAGGAAATGTCGTCAATGTGGAGGAATCCATCGATTCCTTCCTCGAGGTTGACGAAAGCTCCGCTGTTGGTGATCTTCACCACAGGCTTGGACAAGGTCATGCCGACGGGATAGCGTTCAACAATCGTATCCCAGGGGTTTTCCTCAAGCTGCTTGAGACCGAGGGAGACGCGCTTCTTGTCGAGGTCGTAGCCAAGAACCTTTGCTTCGACGACATCACCGACATCCAGGACTTCCTTGGGGTTGTTGACCCGCTTGGTCCAGGACAGCTCGGAAATGTGGGCAAGACCCTCAATGCCGGGCTCAATCTCGATGAATGCACCAAAAGTGGTGATCTTGGTTACGGGTGCCTTCACGACATCCCCAACATTGTATTTCGTCTCGAAGGTGGTCCAGGGATCTTCCTGCATGTGCTTGAGCGACAGGTTGATCTTCTGGGTCTCGGGGTCGATGTTGATGAGTCTGAGCTGTACAACCTGTCCCTTCTTCACGAAATCCTTGGGACGGGTGACATGGCCCCAGCTCATGTCATTGATATGCAAAAGTCCGTCAAAACCACCGAGGTCGATGAAAGCGCCGAAGGAAGTGAAAGACTTCACCACACCTTCAACCACGTCACCAATCTGGACGGTAGAGAAGAACTTCTCTTTGTTTTCTTTGATCTTCTGGTCAAGATACTCACGTCTGTTCACCACACTCTTGAGTTTGGTGCCGCCATGGAACTTGTCGATGATGAAGTAGTCAGCAACTCCAATCAAAGTCTCAGGTTCCTCAACGCGGACTACGTCAGCCTTGGAGAGGGGGCAGAAGCCCTTGTACTCGCCTCCGAGATCGATCTCGAAGCCACCCTTGATTACTTTCTCGAACTTGCCCAAAACGGGAGATCTGCTTTCAGCAGCAGCCTTCAGTTCATCAGTGCGTTCCTTGAAATCGGCGCGCTTCTTGGAAACGACGATCTGACCGCCCTTCCCTTCCTTATTGATGATGACGACTTTGACCTCTTCACCAACTTCAGGAACTGTCGCGAATTCATCACGAGAGATGCGTCCCTCGCTCTTATAGCCGACATCCACGAATACATACTCGTTGTTTACCTGGACAACAGTACCGGCCACGAGCTGACCGTCTTCGATTCCATCAAGAGATTTAAGATACTCCTCC